>SKIE01000264.1 GCA_007116585.1 Wenzhouxiangella sp.
GCCAGATACAACTCCCACATCAGGCTGTCTTTCCATGAATTCCAGAGCCTGGGGCTGGTCGCTGCAATGTCGGCCGTCGTGAAGACCATCAGGTAATCCAGCCGGCGCCGGTTACCGACCTTCTCGACGAAGCGGTTGACCACCACCGGGTCGCTGATGTCCTCGCGTTGACTGGTCCGCGACATCGACAGATGCTCGCGCACCAGCCACACCACGAGGTCGCGGTCGGCCGGGTCGAGTTCGAGCCGGTCAACGAATTCGCGCGCATCTTCAGCCCCGAGTTCGGAGTGATCACCACCGCGGCCTTTGGCAATGTCGTGAAACAGAGCGGCCAGGTAGAGCACTTCGGGGCGATCAATGCCGGCCATGACATCGATCGCATGAGCAAACTGGTCACGATGCTTGCCCAGCGCGATCCGGCGCAGATTGCGCACGACAAACAAGGTGTGCTGATCGACGGTATAGACATGAAACAGATCGAACTGCATGCGGCCGGTGATTTCGGCAAACGCCGGCAACAGCGCACCCAGTACCCCGTAGCGGTTCATGCGCGCCAGCTGGCTATAGACCAGGCGCGGGGCCCGCAACAAGCGCAGAAACATGCCCAGAATATCGGGCCGGCGGCGGAAGCCATCGTCAATCAGGTACAGGTGCTCGCGGACCAGCCGGATGGTGCCGGCGCGAACGCCGCGAATTTCCGGATGCTCGGAAAGGACCAGAAACATGCGCAGCAACAGCTCGGGGCGCTCGACAAAGGCATGCGGATCGATCAGTTCCAGATAGCCGTCATGGAGCCGGAAATGCTCGTCAATATCAGCTGAAGGCAGATGCTGGCGGCCGGCCAGCAATTCCTCGTCGAAGCTCTGCAGCAGCCGCTCATTCAAATGCGCCACCTGCATGGCCGAGCGGTAGTACTTCTGCATGAACTCCTCGACCGCGGCATTTCCGCTGGCCTCGACATCCAGCCCGAAACAGGCGGCCAGGCGGCGCTGGTGCTCAAACAGCAGTCGTTCCTCCGCCCGGCCGGCCAGCTCATGCAACGCCCAACGCAAGGCCCAGAGAAAATCGCGCTGGGCCACCAGATCGTCGTGTTCCAGTTCGCTGAGAAAACCGCGCTCGACCAGGCCGTGCAGCGTGGAAGTGCCGAAGTGACGACGCGTGACCCAGGCGATCATCTGCAGGTCGCGCAAGCCACCCGGGCCTTCCTTGACGTTCGGCTCGAGGTTGTAGATCGTGTCCTCGAACTGCGCGTGGCGCGCGTTCTGCTCGGCGCACTTGGCGGCGAAAAAGACATCGGCCGGCCACAGCGCCGGAGCATCCGACGCCGAGCGCATGGCCGCCAACAGCTTGCCCGACCCGGCCAACAGGCGGCTTTCCATCAGGTTGGTGGCCACGCCGACATCGGCCTCGGCCTCGATCAGACACTCGGACACCGTCCGGACACTGTGCCCCGGGTGCAGGTCGGCGTCCCAGAGCACCTGAATGAAGGTCTCGAGTGCGTCGTGCAGTCTTTCACCGGGACGCTCGGCCGTTTGCGAATAAAGAATCAGCAAATCCACGTCGGAGTGCGGATGCAGTTCACCGCGGCCGAAACCGCCAACGGCGCACAGGTCCAATCCGGTGTCGGCATCGATCAGGTGCCGCCAGGCACACAAGACCAGTTGCTCCAGCACCCAGGCCCGGGCATGAACCAGTTCGCGGATATCAACGCCGGCCTGGAATTTTTCGGCCAGTTCCTGGTCAGCGGCCTGGCAAGCCTGTTTCAGTTCACGGGCCAGGGTCAACGGCTCGGCCGGCAAGCCCGCCAGGGCTGCCAGGTCCAGGCAGTGCCGGGTCGCGGCAACCGCGCCGAGTCGTTCATTCATAAGGGATCGTCAGGCAGACGGGTCAGCACGTCGACGCCGGTCTCGGTCACTGCCAGCGTGTGTTCCCACTGGGCCGAGAGGCTTCGATCCCGCGTGATCACCGTCCAGTTGTCGGGCAAAAGGCGGGTGTGGCGCTTGCCCAGGTTGATCATGGGCTCGATCGTGAAAGTCATGCCGGGGGCCAGTTCCAGACCGTCGCCCGGATGCCCGTAGTGCAGGATCTGCGGCGGTTCATGGAACACCCGGCCGATGCCGTGACCGCAGTACTCGCGCACCACCGAGCAGCGCTGTCCTTCGGCATAGGTCTGGATGGCATGGCCGATATCACCCAGAGTCACACCGGGGCGAACCATCTCGATGCCGGTGACCAAGGCCTGGTGGGCCACATCGCAAATCCGCCGCGCCTTGACCGACGGCTCGCCGACCACAAACATCTTGCTGGTGTCTCCGTGCCAGCCGTCCTGGATCACGGTGACGTCGATATTGAGAATGTCACCGTCTTTCAGCACCTTGTCGCCGGGTATACCGTGGCAGACCACGTGATTGAGCGAGGTACAGATCGACTTCGGGAACCCGCGGTAATTCAGCGGCGCAGGAACGGCCCGCAGCTCGTCAATGATGTAGGCATGGCAAATCTCGTCGAGTTCGCCGGTGGTGACGCCCGGACGAACATGCTCGCGGATCATGCGCAGCACGCTGGCGGCCTGCTGACCGGCGACGCGCATGGCATCGATTTCGCTCGCGGTCTTGATCTGAACGGCTGGATCCATGAAATGAGGTTTCTGGCAGTTCCCGGGTTAGGTTCCAGATTGTAAGCTACCGGCTGTCGTGAACCGGACGCAATGTCTTTAAAAATATGCCTTTCGGCACGTGTGAAGGCCTGGCCCGCCGTGTCATCATGAAGTTTGATCGAAGCCTCCGGCCTGCCTGACTGTTCGTTGTGAAAGCCTTATTGAAAATCATTCTCCCCAGCCTGCTGATGATCGGCGCTGCCATTGGCGTCGTGGTCATGCTGGCCGGCAACCGACCGTCACCGCCGGAGCGTGAGCAAACGGTGTCAGCCATGCTGGTGGATGTCATTGAAGCCCGCACCAGCAGTGGTTTTTTCCCCATCCAGGCCCAGGGCACCGTGCGGCCGCGCACGCAAACCACCGTGGCGGCCGAAGTCGGCGGTCGGCTGGTGAGCATCGCCGACAATTTTACTGCCGGCGGCTTTTTCCGGGCCGGCGAAACCCTGGCCGAAATCGACCCCAGCGACTACGAAGCCGCACTGCTTCAGGCTGAAGCCGAGCTGGCAGCGGCCCGGTCCCGCCTGGCTGACGAGAGCGCCCGCTCCGAGCAGGCCAGCCGCGACTGGCAGCGGCTGCACGGTGGCGAGCGCGAACCCAGTGACCTGGTCCTGCGACTGCCCCAGGTCGCGGGCGCAAGAGCGTCCGTCCAGGCTGCCGAAGCTGCTGTCTTGCGTGCGCGGCGCAATCTGGAGCGGACCCGCATCAGCCTGCCCTTCGACGGCATAGTGCGCTCGCGCGACGTCGACCGGGGCCAGTTTGTCGCGGCCGGTACGCCATTGGCGGTTGCGTTTGCCGTGGATGTTGCCGAAATACGCCTTTCGCTGCCGGACCAGGAACTGGCGTTTTTAGACTTGCCCGGACCCGGCACGATCGTGGAAGAAGATGGCATCCCGGTCACGCTGACGGGCTCGGTGTCCGGCCGGCGCGGCAGCTGGGAGGCGCGGATTGTCCGGACTGAAGGCGTGGTTGACGAAAACACGCGCCTGGTCAACGCCGTAGCCGTAGTCGAAGATCCCTACGGACTGCTATTCCTCGATCGTGACCCGCCGCTGCCCATGGGCACGTTCGTGCGGGCCGAAATCCAGGGCCGCTCGTCGGCCGGGCTGATCGAGTTGCCGCGCTCGGCCTTGCGCGAGAACAACACCGTGTTCCTGGCCAACGAAGACGATGAGCTGGAAGTACGGTCGGTCGAGGTGATGCGCTCCACCACGCGCCATGCCTACGTGCGCAACGCGCTAAAACCCGGCGACCGGGTTATCACCACATCAATTCAGGCACCGATCCCCGGCATCCCGCTGCGGGTCCGCGAAACCTCGTTTGAAGCCCCGCCGCTGCAGATGGGCTCGACCGGAGCAGTCCTGCAAACTTCCGGAGAGCAGCCGTGAGCCGGGAGC
>SKIE01000183.1 GCA_007116585.1 Wenzhouxiangella sp.
CGCATCAGCGCGACGCCGGTGACGACCGCGACACCGGCGGCAATGCCGACTACCGCGAGCAGCAGCTGCCCCGGATGGCGATAGAAAAATCGCCGCGAGGACTGCAGCAGCAAGCGCATCATGAAGGCGCGCTGTCCTCGCTCAGCCGGCCGTGACGCAGGTGCAGCACACGGTCGCACAGGCCGGCGGCATCGTCGTTGTGAGTAACCATCAACAGGGTGACGTTGTGCTGCCGGGTGATGCGGTCAAACAGCTGCAGGACGCCCTGGGCCGTGGTCTGGTCGAGACTGCCGGTGGGCTCGTCGGCCAGCAGCAGGGCGGGCCGATGGACCAGGGCGCGAGCGATAGCAACGCGCTGCTTTTCGCCACCCGAGAGTTTTTCCGGCAGGCGGTCCAGCAAGCCTTCGATCTTGAGTTCTGATGCCAACTGCTCAATGCGGTGGCGATGCTCGAGAGCCTGGTTCAGCCACAGCGGCAGCTCGATGTTCTCGCGCACTGTGAGGCTGTCGATCAGGTTGAAGTCCTGAAAGACCAGTCCGATGAACCGGGCCCGGAACTGAGTGCGTTCCGGCTCCGGTAGGCCCGAGAGGCTGCGGCCGCCAATCAGCACTTCTCCGAAATCAGGTGTATCCATGCCGGCAGCCAGATGGAGCAGCGTGGTTTTGCCGGACCCTGACGCGCCCATGACGGCCACCCGTTCCCCGGCGCTCAGGTCGAGCGTGAGTTTGTCGAGGACTTGAACCGGCCCGCGGGTGCCGAAGCGCCGCTGCAGACCGCGAATGCGCAGGACCGGCTCATCCATTCAGAGTGACTCCTGTCAGGCCACCAAGGACGAGCAGGGTGATGGCGCTGCTGCTGACAGCCAGCCGAAGGCGCCGGTACCAGCCCGGCATCCCATAGCCGCGCCAGGGTTCATCCAGCATCAGGTGAGCACCGAACATGACCGCCAGCCACAGTGTGGCCCACCCTGTCGGCATCAAGACAGCGGGCCAGGTCAGCAGAACCAGGGCGTTGCTGGCGATCAGCAGGCGCGGCCGGGTCCGCTCGCCCAACAGGTGTCTTGTCCAGAGTGTGCCGGCCATGAAAGCGAGAATCAGCGCTGCATAGGCGATCAGCAGTCTTTCCAGCCAGTCCGGCCCGCCGGTCGCATTGACCAGGGCAAGCGCGCCGAAGGGGATCAGGCCGCTCCAGGTCAGTGCGCGCGTAGTGTTGACAGTGAGCGAATCCATCCTAATAAAAAGCCCGATAAGCCCCAGGCTCCAAGTTTAGCGGAGGCGCTTCTTTTCCGCGTAAAGCCAAAAAAAAGACCCCGACCGGGAGCCGTGGTCGGGGTCTTCGAGTGCGTATTCGGAACGGAGGGAGGGAGTCAGGGCCTTGGAGGGACCGCTCCGAACACGTGACCGAGTCTGCGCCCGATGCGGTGAAACCGCTGTGAATAGGGCGCGCTGGGGAACTTTCGGGCGTGTCGACCGCTCTCACGAACGACAGTTTTGCGACAGCAGCCACAAGTTTTGCTTGGATTGCGTGGCCGAGTTGTGGTAATATTACTACCACCTTGGTAAACCTACAACGGTTGAGCAAGGTCGCAGGGCGCGAAGCGAGGTACATCACTCCGATATTGTATTGCCCCTCCCGGTCCGGGAGGGGTTTTTTTTGCTGCGTGGCCCATTGGGCGTCGGCGGTGCGGGCTGCGCTACACTGTGTTGAGACCTTGACAACCGGGAGCCTCTGCTTGTTGCAAAATAACAACAACCCCAACGTGATGGCGCTGTTCGACGCCGAGCCTGACCGCGGGAGACAGTTCTCGCTCCTCCAGCACGCCTGGTTGCTGGACTACTCAAGAATGCCGCTGGATGGCGCGTCACGCGAGCGCTTGTTCGACCTGCCCCGCCGCTTCGCCCTGCGTGATGCGATCGAGCGTTTGTTCAACGGTGGCCTGGTCAATCCCAGTGAGGCACAGCCGGCCTTGCATATGCAGCTTCGGTCCGAAGAAGCGCCGGCTGACCTTCAGGCCGAGCGTCAGCGTGTTGGCAGACTGGCCCACTGGTTGCATCAGGGTGATGCCGGTCTGGATGATGTGCTGCATGTCGGGATCGGTGGTTCCGATCTGGGCCCGCGCCTTGTCGCCGAGGCGCTGGATGAGGACGATAGTCGCGTGCGGGTGCACTGGCTTTCCACGATGGACGGGCGACGCTTCCGGCGTTTGCTGGCCTCACTCGACCCGAACCGAACCGGTCTGGTCATCGCGTCGAAATCCTTTTCCACCGAAGAAGCCATGACGCAGGCCCGCGCATTACGCGACTGGATGGGTTCCGGCTTCGAGGCGCGCAGTTGGGCCAGCACGGCCAACGTCGATCGCGCGGTCGCTTTCGGCTTGAATCCGGATCACATTCTCCCGTTTCCAATCTGGACCGGCGGACGCTACTCCCTGTGGTCCTCGGTCGGGGTCAGCGCGGCAGCCCGGATCGGTGCCGACCGCTTCGGCCGCTTGCTCAGGGGGGCAGCGCTTGCGGACAGTCAGATACAACAGACCCCGGATGCCTCGACCCTGGCCGTGCTGTTGGGCCTGCTCATGCACTGGCTGAAGCGCGGGCAGGGTTTGCCAACGCTGGGTGTGGTCGCCTATGAGCCACGCCTCGCCCTGCTGGGCGATTTTCTGCAGCAACTGATCATGGAGAGCCTGGGCAAGGGTGTGAGCCTGGACGATGAGCCTCTGAGCGAGGGCACCGCGCCATTGGTATACGGTGGGCGTGGTACGGATCTGCAGCACTCGATTTTCCAGGCCTTGCATCAGGGCCGCGATACCCACCCGCTGCTCCTGGTGGGCAGCCGGACAGATGCTGCCGGCGATCCCGACTGGCACCGGGCGCAGTTGTCGCACCTGCTGGCTCAGGCGGCGGCGTTTGCGCGCGGGCGTCAAGAGGGTGCGCTGCATCGCCGCCTGCCGGGGCAGCGGCCCGTTGGCGTGCTCTTGACCGATCAGGTGACGCCGGAAGGTCTGGGCTTTCTGCTGGCCAGTTTCGAACACGCGGTCTATACCCTGTCGGTGTTGTGGCAGATCAACGCCTTTGACCAGTGGGGCGTGGAGGAAGGCAAGCGTCTGGCTGCCGATATACGGCGTCGTCTTGACGAAGAAATGCCGCCGCTGGCCGATCTGGCCGGCTACTTTTAAGAAAGTTGGTGGACCTGACGTCGTTCAGACCCAGCCTGCGGCCAGAACGCGTTTGCCGTGGCGGTGCTGTTCGTAGCCGTCGTCTGGCGGGGTGACCAGGGCGACGTCGCGGAAGCCGACCTTGCGCATGATCCACAGCAGGGTGTCCGCGCTGGGTGCCAGGCAAATGCCTTCCGTGCTGGCCTCGCCGCCGTGAGTTTCGTCGGTTTCATCAATCACGGTAAAGCAGCCCTGAATGGGACGGACGAATTCGTGACTGCCCCAGTCCAGCACGCCCGATAGATGCGGGCCGACCTGGGTCTCGATCAGGCAGACGCGCCGACAGTAGGCGTGCGCGGTGCGGATGGCGGCCACCGGGTTTTCCAAGTGGTAGATCAGGCCGAGCATGAGGACGATCTCGGCCGGCTCAATGTCGGTATCAGCGATGTGCTGGATATCGGACTGGACAAATCGAACGTTGCTGACGGCACAGGCTTCAGCCATCAGGCGCGCGTCTTCGACATGCCGCGCGCGCGGCTCCAAGCCGGTGACGGAGGCGCACCCCATGGCGGCAGCCTGCAGGCTGAACCATCCCTGATGGGAGGCAAGGTCCAGCGCCGACAGGCCTGGCTGATCGGCCAGCAGCGGCGAGAGCACGCTTTTCATCATCGTTAACCGGGTCTGATGAACCTGCTGGGCGGCCTCGGGAAGATAGGACTTGGTGCTGCTGCCGTCGGGCAAGTCGAATCGATAAAACCAGTCGCGCTGGTCGATACGTTGTTTGATCTTGGGGTCCACTGGATGTCCGGTGCGTTCAGGCTCAGGGCAGCGTGTTGAGCGGGATGGTGATAACGGGCAGGCCGATGGCATCGGTGCGCTGACGTGACTGCAATAC
>SKIE01000197.1 GCA_007116585.1 Wenzhouxiangella sp.
TCGGTCGCCGGCGAATACCTGTGCGGGCTGGAAACCTCCACCTTGCTGATTACTGCGGCCGACGACCCGATTATTCCGGTCAGCGACATCCAGGCCCTGCCAGAGGTGCCGGCGCTGGAGGTCGAATTGCTGGAACGCGGCGGTCACTGCGGGTTCATGGAGACCTGGGGCATGGACAGCTGGATCGAGAAACGACTGATCGGAGAGTTATGTCGACACCTGAAAAACTGATGCAAGACATCCGCGGCCTGCTGCAGCAGGGCCGCTACAACGATGCGGCGGCGGCCTGCCGAGAAGCGCTGAGTGAGGCGCCGGAGAGCGCGGATCTGCGCATGCTCATGGGCCTGTGTGACGAGGCCGCCGGACGGGTTGACAGTGCCCGGGCCTGGATGGAGAAGGCGCTGGAAAAAGACCCGGCCCATCCGGCTGCCGGTTACCACTCGGGCCGCCTGCTGCTGGCCGAAGGCAAGGATGAGGATGCGCGCAAGGCGCTGGACGAATGCGTCGCGCGCGACCCTAACCACGCGGCGGCTCGCACCCTGCTGGCGCGAATCGAGCAGCGGGCGGGCCGTCTGGACGAGGCCGTGGAAGGATTGCGGACTGCCTTGCGGGCCGACGCCGACTATGCGCCGGCGCATGCCGGGCTGGCCGCGCTGCTGTTGCGCCGCGGCCAACTGGATGAAGCGCATCAGCATGCCAGCAGGGCGATCGCGCTGCGTCCGCAGGACGCATTCAGCCAGGTCACCATGGCCCAGGTGTTTCAGGCTCAGGGCCACTTTGATTTTGCCGAGCAGTGCCTGCGCAACGCGCTGGAGCAGCAGCCGGATCACCCGCAGTTGCGCGCGGCGCTGGAGCAGATGCAGCGCGTGCATCAACCGGGCAGCGAAGACGCGGCCACGCCCGAAGGTATGTTCCAGCGCATGCGGGCCCACTATCGACAGGGCCAGCTCAGGCCGGCCGCCGAAATAGCGCTGGCGCTGCAGCATCGATTCCAGGCCGGCGATCAGGAGCGGCTGGAAATCGCTGAAGTGCTGATGGATGCCGGGCAGCTGGAGACCAGCGCTGACGTGCTGACCGGTGCCGATGCATCCCAGCCCCGCTTCGCTCTGACTCAGGCGCGTCTGGCGGCTGTGCGCGGAAACTCCGATGACGCGCTGGCCCAACTCGGCACCCTATTCGCCGCCGAGTCGGCCGAGTTGCGCCACGATGCCCGCCGCATGGCCGCCGATCTGCAGCTGCGCCAGGGCCGGCTGGACGCCGCCCGTGACGTGCTGCGGCCGTTGCGGGATGAGTCCGAGGCTGATCTGCCGCCGTCCACGGTTCGCATGATGGCCCAGCTCGAACACGCTGCCGGAGATACGGCCCGGGCGCGTGCGCTGCTGGAGGCGTTGGTCGAGCGCGGAGAACTGCCCGATGCCGAGCGCGGCGTCAGCCACAACCTGCTGGCGCGGGTTCTCGACGAGTCCGGGGCCTACGAGGCGGCGGCGCGTCATCTGCCCAAAGGCGAGTGGCGCGCGCCGTTCATGGTGGCCGAGCTGGAGCAAGTCAGCCCGCCCGAACTGCAGCGGGCCTGGGCTCAGGTGGAACAGTGGGACGGGCCTGAGCAGCCGGTGGATGACGGGCGGCCGGCGCCGGTATTTGTCGCGGGGTGGCCGGGCAGCGGGCGTGAAGCGCTCCTCCCGGTGTTGGCCAATCTGCCGCGCTTTGCCCTGTTGCCTCCCGATGAGTTGAGCGAGCGGCGCGAACGCCTGCGCCTGCCGCTGGACCCGTCCGGTCTGGCCGGGTTGAGCGACAGCGATTTGCGCACCGCGCGCAAACGCTACCTGCGGGGCGCGTCGGACCCGGCCCGGCTGCCACTCGAGCCCGGGCTGGCGGAAGTCACGGCGCTGCCGGCCATCGCCCGCTTTTTCCCCGGCGCCAGCATCATCTGGCTGTCGGCCGGCGAATCGGCGCTGCGGCTGCACTGGCGCCTGGCCGGCTGCCGCGACATCGACCGCATGGTGGCCGCCTGGCAGGCTGAAGAGCAGTTGTTTGCGCACCTGCGTGCGCTGCTGCCGCTTCGCGTCATCGAGTTGTCCACGGATGCAATGGTTGACGACCCTGCAGCAAGCATGCGCGAGCTGGGTGAGAAGCTGGGTCTGGACGAGACCGGGACGCTGGCTCAGGCGCTGGCCGGTTCGCTGGATCAGGCCGGCTACAGGAAAACCGACCACTGGCAACACTATGCCTCCGTTTTATGACGCCATTGTCATGGCATTGTTACCCGCGCTGCGAGCAAATCCGCTAGCATTCAGCCCGTGAAACCGTTTCTTGCCATCTTGCTTGCCCTGTTGCTGGTTGCCTGTTGCCCGGGCGAGCAGGTCGATGAACGTGGCTGGCCCAAGGAACTGGTGCTGGGCCTGGTGCCGGCGCTGGAGGCCGAGGCGCTGGTTGATAACCTGGAGCCGCTGACCGAGCATCTGGAAGAAGCGCTCGGCATACCGGTTCGGTCCTTCGTGCCCATGGACTACACCGGCCTGGTCGAGGCGTTGGGCTCTGGCCGGGCCGATATCGGCATGCTGCCGCCTTTCGCCGCCATGCTGGGCGCGCGCCGCTACGATATCGAGTCGATCCTGGTGTCGACGCGGCGCGGTGAGACGGGCTACCGTCCGCAGTGGGTGACCAATGACCGCTCCGTGTGCGAGACCGAAGTCCGCTACGAGGAGCGCATCTGTGAGGCGCGCGTGGCCGGGCGGGAGAACGTGGTCCGGCGCTTTGGCTATTGCCAGGGGGATCTCGAGTCCATGCGCGGGCAGTCGGTGGCCTTCGTCGACCCCAATTCGACCTCCGGCTTCCTGTTCCCGGCAGTCCAGTTGCGCGAACTCGGCATCGATCATCAGCGCGACCTCAACAGCCTGTTCGTCGGCGGTCACGACGCGGCCGCGCTGGCGGTCTACAGCGGCGACACCCGCTTCGGCGTGACCTACGATGATGTGCGCAACATGATCTGCGGCCAGTATCCGGAGATCGGTGAGCGGGTCATCGTGTTCGAAAACGCGCCGATGATTCCCAATGACGGTGTCCAGCTTCGCCCTGGTCTGCCGGTTGATCTGCGCCAGGCCATCATCGATGCCTTCCTGGACCTGGCTGAATCGCAGGCCCATTTGCCCGACGATGAAAAGGTGCTGTGGGTGCTTTACGAGATCGACGGTTTCATGGAGACGCCTGAAGGCGTTTACGATCCGGTGCGCGACGCCTACGAACTGATGCGCAACTAACGGGCTCTTGCCGGCTGCGCCTGGAGAACGGATGCAAAACAATCAGGGTTCCATACGCTTCACCGACGCCAACATCGTCTATCCCAACGGTACCGTCGGCATGAAGGATCTCAATCTGGAAATCCGGCCCGGCGAGTTCGTGGTCATCGTCGGTTCATCGGGTGCCGGCAAATCGACGCTGCTGCGCGCAGTCAACGGTCTCAACCGCATGACGTCGGGCCAGGTCGAAGTCGATGGCGTGGCCGTGCCGCAGAAAGACGGGCGCGAACTGCGCCTGCTGCGCAAGCGGGTCGGCATGATTTTTCAGGACTTTCGCCTGGTCAAGCGCTTGAGCGTGATGTCGAACGTGCTGATCGGCCGCCTCGCCCACGTGCCCGGCTGGCGCGCCATGCTCAACCTGTGGCCGGCGCACGACAAGGAAGTGGCCATGAAGGCGTTGGAGCGGGTGGGGATTACCGAAAAAGCCTGGGTCAAGGCCAGCCAACTGTCCGGCGGTCAGCAGCAGCGCGTTGGTATTGCCCGCGCGCTGGCCCAGGAGCCGGCCATCATTCTGGCCGACGAGCCGGTGGCTTCACTGGACCCGGTGACCACCCACCAGATCATGCGAGACCTGGTCCGCATCAACCGGGACTTGGGGATCACCACGCTGGTCAACCTGCATTTCCTCGACCTGGCCAGAAAGTATGGCCAGCGCATTATCGGACTGCGTTTCGGTGAGCTGGTCTACGACGGCTCGGCTGCGACCGTCACTGACGATGACTTCCGCAACATTTATGGTCGCGATTTCA
>SKIE01000063.1 GCA_007116585.1 Wenzhouxiangella sp.
GATTACCGCATTTTGCTCAGGAACGATCTATTACGCCCACTGGATGATCTGGCGATTCAGGATGACGGTTTTGCTTCATTTTGCGACGGGCCATGCAAGCTTGAAGAGGGCTCCATTTTTTCGGTGTCGGATCAAGGGGTCTCGCTAGTAAATGTGCGACTCACGGATGATAGGCTCGACGAAATATTTGCGGACCGCTTTCAAGGTGACGGGGAGTGATCAAATGACCTGGACGACTCGGGCCACCGAGTGTTGAGGCAACGATCGGCATGGCTGAGGTTCGGAAGCCGCTCGCTGTTGCAAAACGGCGGCCAAAGCGCTTTAATGAAGGTCCTGAAGCGGGCGTCGTATAATGGTTATTACCCGAGCTTCCCAAGCTCGTGATGACGGTTCGATTCCGTTCGCCCGCTCCAGCTATTCCAGCGCTTCGCCGAAGGCAAGAACGCTTTCGGTAATGGCCGGCAGGTCATAGCCCCCCTCCAGACTCGCCACTAGCCGCCCCTCGGCGTGCTTGCGCGCCAGCCCCATCAATTGCTCGCCGATCCAGTGGTAATCGAGGTCCTTGAGCTGCAGCTGAGCGAGCGGATCCCGCCAGTGGCCGTCAAATCCCGCCGATACCAGGATCAACTGCGGCTTGAAGCGATCCACGGCTGGCAGCAATTGCTCTGTCCACAGGGCACGAAATTCG
Organism: Wenzhouxiangella sp.; assembly: GCA_007116585.1. Next base: position 689 of record SKIE01000063.1, read on the forward strand.
TCGCTGCCTGAATTGGCGGTCAGCGTTGCGTTGATGACGTTGCTGGCCCTGGTGGTATTGGGATCCCCGGTTCCGGGGTAGAGCGGGGACTGGTGGGAGGACAAAAAAAGGAACTTGGCGTGGTCGCGCAAGATGGCCTCTGTGCCGTTGCCGTGGTGCACGTCGAAGTCGACCACGGCAATGCGATCCAGCCCGTGAACGTCGGCCGCTCGGGCGGCGGCCACGGCAATGCTGTTGAGCAGGCAAAAACCCATCGCCTGGATGGATTCGGCATGATGCCCGGGTGGGCGGACGACGGCGAACACCGCGTTGTCGGAGTCAGTCACAACCCGGTCGACGCCGGCACAGACTGCGCCGGCGGCGAGCATGGCGGCTTTCAGGCTGCCGGGTCCCATGTGGGTGTCCGGGTCCAGGCTGTGGTGGCTGCCGCTGGCGTCCAGATTGCGTAAACCCTCGAGGTAATAGCTGCCGTGGACTCGTTCCAGATCAGCCAGCGCGACCGGTGAGGCCTCGACCATGATGGGTTGGTCGAGCTGCCCGATTCCGGCCAGCGCTGCTTGCAGTCGTTCGGGGCGTTCGGGATGACCGGCCGGTGGCCGATGGGCGAGACAGTCCTGGTGGCTGTAGACGATCAGGCTCATCTGTCGCGCTCGTGATCCCACAGCACCTCGCCCGCGCCTGAGGCACGGGCGACTGTGCGGGCGACCACAAACAGCAGGTCGGACAATCGGTTCAGGTAGCGGATCACCGGCTCATTGACCGGTTCCTGCCGGGCCAGCGAAATGACGCGGCGTTCGGCCCGGCGGCAGATCGTGCGCGACAGGTGTGCCTGGGCAGCGGTCATGCTGCCGCCGGGCAGAATGAAATCCTTGAGCGGCGGCAGATCTGCGTTGAGCCGGTCGAGCTCGCGTTCCAGCCGGTCAATATGGCGGTCCTTGATCAGTTCCATGCCGGGCACGCACAACTCGCCGCCGAGATCAAACAAGTCGTGCTGTATGTCCACCAGCACCGAGACAATGCCCGGATTTTCCAGGTTGGCCACAAGTAATCCCAGCGTGCTGTTCAATTCGTCCACGGTGCCATAGGCCTCGACCCGGAGGGAGTCTTTCTGCGTGCGCGAACCGTCTCCCAGTCCGGTGGTGCCGTCGTCGCCGGTGCGGGTGTAGATTTTGGAGAGCCGATTTCCCATCAGTGCTTGAGCCGTGCTGAAAGTCAGAGGCGAAATTATCACAGAACCGCGCCCTGCCGAAGTGGTTGGTCATTCGGGCCGGGTTGCCTGATCGAAACATCTTGATTCCCCTCTGGTTCGGCCCCACCCTGTGGATAAGTTAGAAATATTTTGGGGAGTCAACCCGTTATGCGAATGGATAAATTGACGGCTCGGTTCCAGCAGGCACTGGGTGAAGCACAGAGCCTGGCGGTTGGCATGGACCATGCCATGTTGGAGCCGGAGCACATCATGGTCGCGCTGCTTGATCAGGAAGGTGGCGGCATGCGCGGGCTGCTGGCGCGCGCGGGCGCCCAGGTCAACAGCCTGCGCTCGGCCCTGGGCGAAAAGCTCGACAGCCTGCCGAAAGTCTCCGGCCAGGCCGGGCAGATCAACCTCTCGAACGACGCAGGCAGGGTGCTGAACCTGACCGACAAGATCGCCCGGGACCGGGGCGATGCCTATATCGCCTCGGAGTTGTACCTGCTCGCAGCGCTGGATGCCAAGCTGGGTATCAGTGAAATGCTGCATCAGGCCGGTGTGACGAAAAAAGCGGTCGAGGATGCCATTGATCAGGTGCGTGGCGGCGAGGCGGTGGAAGATCCCAACGCTGAGGACAGCCGCGAGGCGCTGAACAAATACACCATTGATTTGACCGAAAAGGCCGAGCAGTCGCGGCTGGACCCTGTCATCGGGCGCGACGAGGAAATTCGCCGCACCGTGCAGGTGCTGCAGCGACGAACCAAGAACAACCCGGTGCTCATCGGTGAGCCCGGTGTGGGCAAGACGGCCATCGTCGAAGGCCTGGCCCAGCGCATTGTTAACGGTGAGGTGCCGGACGGGTTGAAATCCAAGCGCGTGCTGTCACTGGACCTGGGTGCGCTGATCGCCGGGGCCAAGTACCGCGGTGAATTCGAAGAGCGCCTGAAAGCCGTGCTCAATGACCTCAAGAAACAGGAAGGCCAGATCATCCTGTTCATCGACGAGATTCACACCATGGTGGGTGCCGGCAAGGCCGAAGGGGCAATGGATGCCGGCAACATGCTCAAGCCCGCGCTGGCGCGAGGCGAGCTGCACTGCGTTGGTGCGACCACCCTCAACGAATACCGCGAGAACATTGAAAAAGACGCGGCCCTGGAGCGGCGCTTCCAGAAAGTGCTGGTTGGCGAGCCCAGCGTTGAAGACAGCATCGCGATTCTGAGAGGCCTGCAGGAGCGCTACGAGGTCCACCACGGTGTCGACATTACCGACCCGGCGCTGGTCGCCGCGGCTACCCTGTCGCATCGCTACATCTCCGACCGCAACCTGCCGGACAAGGCCATCGACCTGATGGACGAGGCCGCCAGTCGTATTCGGATGGAGATTGACTCCAAGCCCGAGGCCATGGACCGGCTGGAACGGCGCCTGATCCAGCTCAAGATCCAGCGTGAAGCGCTCAACAAGGAAACTGACGAGGCGTCGAAAAAGCGCCTCGCCGACCTGGAATCCGAGATCAACGAGCTGGAGCGCGAATTCGCCGATCTTGACGAGGTCTGGAAAACCGAAAAGGCCTCGGTCCAGGATGCGACGCAGATCAAGGAAGCACTGGAACGCGCGCGCGCCGAAATGGAGAACGCCCGCCGCGCCCAGGATCTGTCGCGCATGGCCGAGCTGCAGTACGGCCGCATCCCGGAGCTGGAAAAGCAGCTTGCCGCCGCCGAATCAGGCGAGACCACGGCGCATTTCACGCTGCTGCGCAACAAGGTCACCGAAGAAGAAATTGCCGAAGTCGTCAGCCGCTGGACCGGCATCCCGGTCTCCAAGATGCTCGAAGGCGAGCGCGACAAGCTGCTGCGCATGGAAGAGGCGCTGCATGACCGGGTCATCGGTCAGGATCAGGCCGTTCAGGCTGTTTCCGACGCCATCCGCCGCTCCAGGGCTGGGCTGGCCGATCCCAATCGCCCCAACGGCTCCTTCCTGTTTCTGGGGCCTACCGGTGTCGGCAAGACCGAGCTATGCAAGTCGCTGGCGGCCTTCCTGTTCGATACCGAAGAGGCCATGATCCGGATTGATATGTCGGAGTTCATGGAAAAGCACGCCGTGGCCCGCCTGATCGGCGCGCCGCCCGGCTATGTGGGCTACGAAGAGGGCGGCTA
>SKIE01000158.1 GCA_007116585.1 Wenzhouxiangella sp.
ATACCGACCCGGCGCTGCTGCATTACCGATCCGGCGCCTTCATGGCCGAGCGCTATCGCAAGCTGCCTGACCTCGACTTTATTCGCGACACCTGTCTGTCGTTTGCCGCATCGCGTCTTGACCCGGCCTCGGGCGGACGGCACAAGGTCTGGGGTAGCAAGCCCTTGTGGGTGTTGCCGCAGACCTCCACGATTGCCTCCCATCTGCCAAAAGCGGTTGGCATGGCGCTGGCTATCGCGCGAGGTGGCCGTGATGGTCACGCTTTGCCGGTACCCGCCGACAGCATCGTGGTGTGCAGCTTTGGTGATGCCAGCCTCAACCATGCCGCCGCTCAGACCGCTTTCAATGCCTGCGCCTGGTCGCGCCACCAGAACCTGCGCGTGCCGATCCTGTTCGTCTGCGAGGACAATGGCCTGGGTATTTCCGTGCCGACGCCGCGCAACTGGATCCACGACAGCATGGCGCACCGGCAGGGCCTGACCTATCGTTACGCTGACGGCCTCGACCTCGCTTCGGCCTTTGGCCCGGTCGAAGACGCGGTGGCGCACTGCCGGGAGCGCAGGGCGCCGGTGTTTCTGCACCTGCGGACCACCCGGCTGATGGGGCATGCCGGAACCGATTTTGAAATCGAGTACAGGAATCCGGACGACCTGGCCGCTGCCGAAGCGCTGGATCCACTGCTGAGAACGGCATCTCAGCTGGTCGCGTGCGGCTTGATGAGTGTCGACGAAATTCGGGCCCGCTACGAGGCGCTGCGCGAACGCTGCCTGAGTGAGGCCGATCGCGCCGATGCCCAGCCGCGGCTGCAGACGCTGGAGGAGGTCGGCGCGCCGCTGGCGCCTTTGTCGAGCAGTCCAGTAATGAACGAAGCAATCCGTCTTGCCGACTTGGAGCAGCGAGCTGAGCACTACGGTGGCCACAGCCGGCTGCCCGAGCGGCAGGCACCGCGCCACCTGGCTATACAAATCAACCGGGCCCTGGCCGATCTGCTGATCAAGTATCCCGAGGCGCTGGTTTTCGGCGAGGATGTGGCGCGAAAAGGCGGTGTTTACACGGTAACCAAGGGGCTGTGGGCCAGCTTTGGCCAGCGCCGCGTGTTCAATACCCTGCTCGATGAAACCACGATCCTCGGCCTGGCCCAGGGCTACGCGGGCATGGGGTATCTGCCTATCCCGGAGATTCAGTACCTGGCCTATTTCCACAACGCCTGTGACCAGATTCGCGGTGAAGCCTGCTCGCAGCAGTTCTTTTCCAACGGCCAGTTCCGCAACCCGATGGTGATGCGCATAGCCGGTCTCGGCTACCAGCGTGGTTTCGGCGGGCATTTCCATAACGACAACGCCATTGCCGCGCTGCGTGACATTCCCGGGCTGGTGATTGGCTGTCCCTCGCGCGGGGATGACGCGGCCCGGATGTTGCGCACCCTGATGGCGCTGGCGCATGTCGATGGCCGCGTGTGTGCCTTTCTCGAACCGATTGCCCTGTATATGACCAAGGATCTCCACACGGCCGACGACGGCCAGTGGCTGTTTCCCTATCCTCCGCCCGATCAGGCGCTGGAGCCGTTTACCCCGCGGGTTTATCACCGCCAGGCTCGCGATCTGCTGGTCGTCACCTACGGCAATGGCGTGCCGATGGCGCTGCGCTGCGCGGCTGAGTTGGCCGAATCCGACTACCAGGTACGAGTGCTCGATCTGCGCTGGCTCAAGCCCCTGCCGATCGACGAGGTGGCCGCCCATGCCCGTGATTGCGCGGCGGTTGTCGTGTTCGACGAGGGGCGGCCCGACGGAGGCATCGGCGAGGGCGTGGTAACGGGGCTGGTCGAAGCCGGCGTGGCCGACCGACCGGTGCGGCGCCTGACCGGCGCGGACTGCTACATTCCGCTGGCTGATGCAGCCAATCTGGTTCTGGCTTCCGAGGCCGCGCTGCTCGGCGCCTGCATTGATCTGGTTTGCGCGGCGCAATAGTGTTGGAACTCGCCCTGCAGAATCTGATCTCTCCGATCGTCCTGAGCTTCGTGCTTGGGCTGGTCGCGGCGGGCCTGCGCTCGGACCTGACCATTCCGGAAGCCGTGGCCAAGGGTTTGTCCCTCTATTTGTTGTTCGCGATTGGTTTCAAGGGCGGGGTGGAGGTCGCGACTGCCGGAGCCAGTCTGCAGCTGCTCGGTGGCCTGGCCGTGGGGCTTGTTTTGTCGGCGCTGCTGCCCTTGCTGGCATTCGGCCTGTTGCGCACCATCAGCCGGATGTCGGGTACTGACGCGGCAGCGGTCGCTGGTCACTATGGCTCGATTTCCATTGTCACCTTCGTCGCCGCCAGCGGTCTGCTGTCCTCGCGTGGCGTCAGCTACGAAGGCTGGCTGGTCGCGGTAGCGGCGATCATGGAAGCCCCGGCCATCGTGACGGCGGTCTGGCTGGCTTATCGGCAGCGCCCTGATGCAGAAAAGGCCCAGATGCCGTGGCGCGAGGTGGTGCTGAACGGTTCGGTGGTGCTGCTGGCCGGTTCTTTCCTGATCGGATGGGCCACGGGGCCGGCGGGCATGGCTGAAGTGGAAGGGTTTCTGCTGGTGCCGTTCAAGGGTGTACTGTGTCTGTTTTTGCTCGACATGGGGCTGCTGGCCGGCCGCAACCTGATGCGGAACCGCTCGGTGCTGGATCCGGGTGCGGTGGTATTTGCGCTGCTCATGCCGCTGATTGGTGCCGCAATCGGGCTGGTTGCCGCTGCCCTGTTGGGCTTGTCGGCCGGAGGTGCGGCGTTGCTGGCGACGCTGACCGCTTCGGCGTCCTACATTGCCGTGCCGGCCGCGATGCGAGTCGCGGTGCCCGAGGCCAACCCGGCCATTTATCTCAGCCTTGCGCTCGGGGTCACGTTCCCGTTCAATCTGATTTTCGGCATCTCGATCTATCTGGCACTGGCCGGTCACTTCATGGGGCTATAGACAATGCAAACGCATGCGGCAACTAGGATCGAAGTCATCATTGAATCACCGGCCGCCCGTGCCGTGACGCGCCTGCTGGATTCACTCGGGGTCAAGGGCTACACTGTTGTTCCCGTACTTGGCGGACGCGGCGAGAGCGGCGACTGGACCCGCGACGGTGAAATCGGTCTGGCCGGCGGCATGGTGATGGTCGTGGTGGTGGTGGGCAGCAGCAGGAAAGACGAGATCGTCGAGCCATTGTTTTCGCTGCTCAAGCGCCAGATGGGCTTGATGACCTTGTCCGACTGCGAAGTGGTGCGCCCGGAAAAAATCTGACAACGAAGCTGAGGTTCGATGCAAACGCGTTTGCCTTTCTTACTTGTAGGGGTCTGGGCGCTCGCCATGGTCGGCGCATTCTGGCATTTTTTTCATCGTGACCTCGGTCAGTTCGGGCCGGGCGACTTGAGTTTCTTCGACGGCGAGCAGGTCAGCCATTCGCTTGGTGAGCAGTTTCGGCCTTCTGATGCCGTCGGACAGGTCGTCCACTTCTGGGATCGCGACTGCCGCTGCAGTCGTTTCAACCGCCAGCATGCGCGCGATGTCATGCAGCAATTCGGTGAACACGGGATTTCCTTTGTGGTGGCAGTGCCGTCAGCGGCCGCTCAGGCTGATGCCCGCCGTCTGTTTCCGGAGGCTAGTGACGTGATCGTCGTCCGCGATGCCGCAACCGTCAGCAGTCCCGCGGCCGCGGCCTTCAACGCCGGCGGCGAGCTGCTGTACTACGGGCCCTACAGCGACGGTGTGCTGTGCGCGAGCACCGAGGGTTCGCCGGTCGAACAGGTCTTGTCGGACCTGCTGGCGGATCGACAGCCGAGACAGTGGCTGAATCTGTCCGCGGTGGGCTGTTATTGCCAATGGCCTGCGCAAACCAGGACATAACAGCGATAAACTGACATTCGTCAACAAGGAGGGAGACATCATGCAGTGGCACCGACTGGACGCTGAATTATTCCTCGACTACTGGCGCAGCGCGGATCGGCTGATGCTGGTCATTCTGCTCATCCTGGGCGGGCTGAGCTTTGCCCTGGCCAGCTGGTTTTCAACCTGGACCGAGG
>SKIE01000355.1 GCA_007116585.1 Wenzhouxiangella sp.
GGCTGCGCGAACAGCGCGAGGCGCTGTCTCTGAAGCTTGAATCCTCACGTGCAGGTCTGGAGTCATTGCGCCAGGCCATCACCCGCATCGATAACCAGGTCGGCCAGCTGCAGGGCCGCTTTGTGGAGTTGAGTGAAGCGCTCGCCCAGGGCGATGAACCGGTCAAGGCGCAGCAGCGCGAGCGCGACCGGCTGCTCGAAAACCGCCTGGCCATCGAGACCCGCTTGCGCGACGCCCGGCGCAAGCTCGAGGACCTGGAAGCCTCATGGCGCGAACAGGACCAGAAACGGCAGACAGCCGCCGCCGCGGCCGAAGACATCCGGGCCCGGCAGCAGCAACTGCAGCTGGGTCTGCATGAGCTGCACCTGAAAGCCGATAGCCTGGCCGAGCGGATCGAGCAGCTGGGGGCGAACCGTGAAGAGTTGCTGGCTGCACTCCCTGATCAAGCGCAGGCGCAGGAGTACCAGCACGAGCTTGAAGCGCTGGAAGAGCGCATCCGCAAGCTTGAGCCGGTCAACCTGGCCGCGATTGAAGAGCACGAAACCGAGTCCGAGCGCAAGGCTTACCTGGACCGGCAGCACGCGGACCTGGAAGAGGCGCTGGAGACGCTGGAAAAAGCCATCAACCGCATCGACAAGGACTCGCGAACCCGCTTCCGGGAGACCTTTGAAGAGGTCAACCGGAACATGGAGGCGCTGTTCCCGCGCCTGTTCGGCGGCGGTCATGGCCATCTGGAGATGGTGGGAGAGGACTGGCTGTCGGCCGGAGTCGCCATCATGGCGCGACCGCCGGGCAAGCGCATTGCCCGCATTCACCTGATGTCCGGCGGGGAAAAGGCCCTGACTGCGGTGGCCTTCGTGTTCTCGATCTTCAACCTGAACCCGGCGCCGTTCTGCCTGCTGGATGAAGTCGATGCACCGCTGGATGACGCCAACGTGGGTCGTTTCTCCGACATGGTTCGCGAAATGTCGGAGCATGTTCAGTTCCTGCTGGTGACGCACAACAAGGTCACCATGGAAGTCGCCCACCAAATGCTCGGTGTGACCATGCGTGAACCCGGTGTTTCGCGCATCGTCAGCGTTGACCTCGACAAGGCCGTGGAGCTCGCCGAAAGCTGAACAGTTCGGCCTTGCCCGGCAAGCCGATGCGTTACACTTGGCGCTTCATTTCCGGACTCGGTCAATCGTCGTGGACAACCTGCGCCTGATCCTGCTCCTGTTGGGTCTGATCATCCTGGCCGCCATCATTCTGTTCCATCGACCGCGCGGGCAGTCTTTGCCCAACCATGCGCGCTGGCTGCAACGTCGCCGGGAGCCCAGCCTCGGCGCAAAGGCCGATGAAGAGCCTGACAACGCGGCTGAGCCCGAACAGGACGACGAAACCAACCCTGCGGCCCGTCAGTCCAGTTTTCCCAACTTCAGCGCGGTCGATGGCGACAAGGCCGACAGCCGCCGACAGCCGCCGTCTGCAACAGCCGAGACGGCCGGGCAAGTGGATGAACGGCGCCAACCCGACAAGATCGTGAGCCTGTTCGTGCGCCGCCGGGATGAGCGTCGGATCAACGGCTCGGAGTTGCTGGATGCCGCGGTCAAGGCCGGCCTGACCTTTGGCGAGATGAATATCTTTCACCGCCTGCACGAAGGCGATGAGCGGCCGGTGTTCAGCATGGCCAATCTCACGCCGCCAGGGCACTTTGACGCTTCGTCCTGGAACGTCTTCGACACCCCTGGCATGGCCCTGTTTGCCACGCTGCCCGGCCCGGTCAGCGCGCTCGATGCCTGGGATGCGATGCTTGCCACCGGCCGCAGAATCTCGGAACTGCTTGATGCCGAGTTGCTGGACGATGCCAAATGCCTGCTGACCCGCCAGCGCATCGCGCAGATTCGGGAAGAGATGCGCGAGTACGATCGCCAGCACGGGTTGGGCGGCGGCAACTGAAGCCTCCCATGGCGGAGCAATCAGCCAGTCCCGGGCAGCGAGCAGCAGATTTGCGCGCCCGAATCGACGAGCACAACCATCGTTACTATGTACTCGACCGGCCGAGCATCTCCGATGCCGAGTACGACCGGCTGCTGCGCGAACTGCAGGCGCTGGAGGCCGAGCACCCGGAACTGGTCCGGCCGGATTCGCCGACCCAGCGGGTGGGTGCCCGGCCGGCTGCAGGCTTCGAGACGGTCCGGCATGACATTCCCATGCTCTCGCTGGCCAATGCCTTCGAGAAGGCGGAAGTCGCGGAGTTCGATCAGCGCCTGCGCGATCGGCTGGATCTTGAAACCCTGGATTACGTCATCGAGCCCAAGCTGGACGGGCTCGCGGTTGCGTTGCGTTACGAGGGCGGACAACTGGTTCTGGGAGCCACGCGTGGCGACGGGCGACAGGGTGAAAACGTCACATCCAATGTTCGGACCGTTCGCTCAATTCCGCTTAGACTTCGCGGTAAGAATATTCCACAAATCCTTGAAGTGCGTGGAGAAATATTCATGGAACGCTCGGGGTTCGAGCGGCTGAACCAGCGCCTGGCGGATGACGGACAGAAAACCTTCGTCAATCCCCGCAACGCGGCAGCCGGCAGCCTGCGCCAGCTCGATCCTGCTGTGACGGCTCAGCGTCCGCTGCGCTTTTACTGTTACGGCGCTGCCAGTGAAGAGGGACTGGCAGACATGCATTCCGAGGTGCTTGAGCAACTGCGTGATTGGGGTCTGCCGGTCAGCCCGGAAGTCCGGCAGGCCAGCGGCCTGGACGGGCTCATGGCAGGCTACGCGCGACTGGCCGAACAGCGAAACGCGCTGGACTATGAAATCGACGGTGTGGTCTACAAGCTCGACAATCTGGATCAGCAAAGCGAGGTAGGCTTCGTCAGCCGCGCGCCGCGCTGGGCGCTGGCGCACAAGTTTCCGGCCCAGGAAGAGGTCACCCGCCTGCTCGCCATCGAAGTACAGGTGGGCCGAACCGGGGCCTTGACGCCAGTCGCTCGCCTGGAACCGGTGTTCGTGGGCGGCGTGACGGTCACCAACGCCACGCTTCATAACGCTGAGGAAGTGCAGCGCAAGGATGTTCGCCCGGGTGACTGGGTCGTGGTGCGCAGGGCAGGGGACGTGATCCCCGAAGTCATGGCCTCGATCCCCGAGCGTCGGCCTGAAGGCATCGAGCCCTGGCAAATGCCGGACCAGTGCCCGGAATGCGGCTCGGCGGTAGACCGGATCGAAGGAGAAGCGGTGGCCCGTTGCAGCGGTGGGCTGGTCTGCCCAGCCCAGCGAAGGCGGGCCCTGGAGCACTTCGCCTCACGCACTGCCATGGATATCGACGGCCTCGGCAGCAAGCTTGTTGCGCAGCTGGTGGAGGCCGATCTGGTGCACAGTCCGGCGGATCTGTACAGGCTCACGCAGGATCAACTGACCGGGCTGGAACGCATGGGCGAAAAATCCGCCCGCAACCTGTTGCAGGCGCTGGAGCATAGCCGTGATACCACGCTGGATCGGCTGCTGTTTGCGCTCGGCATCCGGGAGGTGGGCGAAGTCACGGCGCGCCAGCTGGCGCGCCATTTTGGCAGCCTTGAGGCGATTGCCTCTGCCGACCTGGATGCCCTGGCCGAGGTTGAGGATGTCGGCGCGGTAGTAGCCGGGCATGTCGAGGCTTTTTTCGCTGAACCCCACAATCAGACCGTCATCAAGGAATTACTGGCCGCGGGAATTCGCTATCAGGCAGAACAGCCGCGTCGGGTCGAGGATCTGCCGCTGGCAGGACAAACCTACGTGCTGACCGGCACGCTGGCATCCATGACCCGCTCCGAGGCGCGCAAGGCGCTTGAAGCCCTGGGCGCCAAGGTCGCTTCAAGTGTTTCGAAAAACACCACGGCCGTTATCGCCGGCAGCGAGGCCGGGTCCAAACTCAGGCGCGCCGAGGAACTGGGGGTCGAGGTGCTTGGTGAAGCAGCGCTCGGCGAGCTTTTGGGTGCTTCTGACCCGGCGTAACCCGAACCGTCCCGCCGGGCAATAGTCCAAC
>SKIE01000139.1 GCA_007116585.1 Wenzhouxiangella sp.
TCCGACATGCGCAGCCTGGCGATTCTGCGCGAGACCGGCTGTCCGGTGGTGTTTGACGCCACCCATTCGGTGCAGCTGCCGGGCGGGCAGGGCGAGTCTTCGGGCGGGGCGCGCGAGTTCATTCCCGTGCTGGCGCGTTCGGCGGTGGCGGTCGGGATCAGCGGCGTGTTCTGCGAAACCCATCCCGACCCCGACCACGCCCTGTGCGACGGCCCAAACTCGATGTATCTGGCCGACATGCGTGAATTGCTCGAAACGCTGGTCCAGATCGACCAGGTCGTGAAGAACAGACAGACACAATGGAATCACTCATGAAAATCAAACATGTTCAAGCGCTTGAAATACTCGATTCACGCGGCAATCCGACTCTCGAAGCCGAGGTGACGCTGGATGACGGCAGCACTGGACGAGCCGCCGTGCCTTCGGGCGCCTCGACCGGCGAGCGCGAGGCGGTTGAGCTGCGTGATGGTGATGCCCGGCGCTACCTGGGCAAGGGTGTCCTGCAGGCGGTAGCGGCCGTCAACGAGCAGATCGCGCCTGCTCTTGTTGGCCTGTCCGCCGATGATCAGGCGGCGCTGGATCAGCGCCTGATCGAGATCGACGGCACGGACAACAAGGCCAGACTGGGCGCCAATGCGCTGCTGGGTGTTTCTCTGGCGGTGGCTCACGCGGCCGCCGGCGCGCGGGGCCAGTGGTTGTATGAATACCTGCTGGCGACGGGCGGTCGGTCGCCAGCGCTGCCGGTGCCGATGATGAATATTCTCAACGGCGGCGCGCATGCCGACAACCGCGTCGATATTCAGGAGTTCATGATCATGCCGGTGGGTGTGTCGGACTTCCCTGCAGCCCTCCAGGCCGGCACTGAAGTGTTCCATGCGCTGAAAAGCATTCTGCGCGAGCGCGGGCTGAACACCGCCGTGGGCGATGAGGGGGGCTTTGCGCCTGATCTGAGTTCCAACGAGGCCGCGCTGGAGTTGTTGATGACCGCCATCGAGCAGGCCGGCTATCGGCCTGGCAAGGACATCGCCCTGGCGCTTGATGTCGCCTCCAGCGAGTTCTATGAAGACGGTCGCTATCACCTGGTCTCCGAGGACCGCTCTTTCGATTCCAGCGACTTTGTCGGCTATCTGGCCGATCTGGTGGCGCGCTACCCGATCGTGTCGGTGGAAGACGGCATGGACGAAAACGACTGGTCGGGCTGGAGGCAGCTCACCGACCGGATTGGCACCCGGGCTCAACTGGTCGGAGACGACCTGTTCGTGACCAATACGGAAATTCTCAAGCGCGGCATTGATGGCGGCGTGGCCAATGCCATTCTGATCAAACCGAATCAGATCGGCACCCTGACCGAAACGCTCCAGGCCGTGGACATGGCGCGCACGGCCGGCTACGGCACGATTCTGTCGCATCGCTCGGGTGAGACCGAGGACGTCACCATCGCCGACATTGCGGTTGCCACCGGCGCCGGCCAGATCAAGACCGGCTCGCTATGCCGCTCCGATCGCGTAGCCAAATACAACCAGCTGCTGCGCATCCAGCACCGTTTGGGCGCGCAGGCCCGCTATCCGGGTGCCGGTGCGCTGGCCCGGTCAGACAGCTGAACTACATCCGGCCACGATGACTTCATCAACCTTGAACGACGCCGTTGCACTGTGGCATCAAGGCCAGCCCGAGGCGGCCGCAGCGGTGTCAGCGCAACTCGTTGACCAGAGCTCGGACAATGCCGAACTGGCCGTTTTTCACGGCGGATTGCTGCTGCATCTGCGGCGATACCAGGACGCTCTGGACTGGTTGACCGAGGCGGCGCGGAGGCATCCCGACAATGCCTCGCTGCTGGCCAATCTGTCGGTGGCCCGTCGATACTGCGGTCAGTTGAACGAAGCTGTCGAGGCTGCCGATCAAGCCCTGGCGCAGGCACCAGACCTGCTGGCCGCATGGAACGCGCTGCTGCTGGCCTTGGTATCGGCTGATCAACTGGACAGGGCCCGTACCGAGCTTGCCTTGGCGATGGAACTTCATCCTGGTGCGGCATCGCTGCAACACCTGCGTGGACAGTTGGCTGAAAAGGATGGCCCGTCTGCCCGGCAGCCGGACTCCGCTACGGCCATGCGGCTGCTGGATGAAGCACGACGACTGGTTTCCGCCGGTTCGCTGGGGCCGGCCGAAGCCACCTTCCGACAGGCGCTTGCAGTTGAGCCGGATAGCATGCGTGCACGGCTGGGTCTGGGTGAGTTGCTGTTGCGCCTTGAGCGTCCGCAGGAAGCTGCTCGGGAACTCGCCGCCGTTGTTCGGCAAATGCCCAGCCATGCCCGTTCACGTCATTTGCTGGCGGTTGCCTCGGGTACTGCCCCACCGGTTGCATCGACAGAGTATGTCCGGGAATTGTTTGACGGCATGGCGGAAACTTTCGATGATCATTTGCAGGAACGTCTGGGCTACACAGTGCCGGAGGAGATGGCTGGATATTTGCTCGATCTGGTTGGATATGATCTCGGCGAGGTGCTGGATCTCGGGTGCGGGACTGGACTGCTCGGCGAGCGGATTGCCGGGAACAGCCGTGCGATAGACGGCGTGGATTTGTCGGCCAGGATGCTGCTTCAGGCTCGCAAGAAGGGCTGCTACCGTGAACTGCATCTTGCCGAAATGGTCGATCTGCTGCGCGATGGGGGACGGCAGTGGCAGACGATTACGGCAGCTGACGTTTTCATCTACCATGGCAAGCTTGATGAACTGCTGGTGCATGTTCACATGGCACTTCATCGAGAGGGTTGCTTCGCCTTTTCGGTCGAGAGCATCGACGAGGGTGACGGCTTTGACGTGGATATGGCCAGCGGCCGTTATCAGCACTCGAAAGCTTATCTGGACTCCGTGCTGCAAGCCGCAGGCTTCGACGCCGTTCGCTATTTTGATACAACAATTCGGCAGGAGTCCGGTCGGCCGATTCCGGGCTGGATCGTTCTTGCCCGCAGAGCTGAAGAAGCCTCCTAGGCTCCCTAGATTATTCGCAAGCCTTTTTGTAACCAGGACAGATCGTGTCAAACAAAACCCCTTTATATGCGGCGCATCAGGACGCGGGCGGCAAGCTGGTGGATTTCGCCGGCTGGACGCTGCCGATTCACTACGGATCTCAGGTTGAAGAGCATCACGCCGTGCGCAGGGCAGCCGGCATGTTCGATGTCTCGCACATGACCGTGGTCGACATCCGCGGCGCCGGGAGCGAGGCTTACCTGCGCTATCTGCTGGCCAATGACGTCGCCAGGATCAGTGACGGTCAGGCGCTGTATGGCTGCATGCTTAATGAGCAGGGCGGTGTGATCGACGATCTGATCACTTATCGACTGGAAGACGGTTTTTTCCGAACCGTTGTCAACGCGGCGACCCGGCAGGCCGATCTGGAATGGATGACGGCACGCAGCGACGGCTTTGACGTTGTAGTCGAAGAGCGCGCTGACCTGGCCATGATTGCGGTGCAGGGCCCGGAAGCCCGCAAGCGCGTGATCGACGTGCTGGTTGCCCCTGGCCTGGGTGATGTCAAGCCCTTCCGCTTTGCCGTTCATGGCGACTATTTCGTAGCCCGCACCGGCTATACCGGCGAAGACGGTTTTGAGATTCTGCTGCCGGCGGCTGCGGCACCGGACTGCTGGGAGCGTCTGGTTGCCGCCGGTGTCCGTCCCTGTGGGCTGGGCGCGCGCGATTCGCTGCGTCTTGAAGCGGGGCTGAATCTGTACGGTCAGGACATGGACAGCAGCACGACGCCGCTGGTGTCGAATCTGGGCTGGACCGTGGCTTTCGAGCCGCCGGAGCGGGATTTCGTGGGTCGGACGGCGCTGCGGGCCCAGCGCGACAGCGGCGTGCAGGAGCGGCTGGTCGGCCTTGTGCTGGACAAGGGGGCGATTCCGCGCGGCGGTGCGAGTGTCCATGTGGCGGAAGGCTCAGGCAAAGTGACCAGCGGGAGTTTCTCGCCGACCCTGGGCTGTCCGATTGCGCTGGCCAGAATTCCA
>SKIE01000191.1 GCA_007116585.1 Wenzhouxiangella sp.
CGTGCACCGATTCGCGCTCCGGCGGGGCATCCATCACCACGTAGGACTGTGCCTGGTGGCGAAGCCGGTAGTAGCTGCGAAAACTGGCGTCGGACGAGATCGTCTCGGTCTGCCAGGGCTGGTCGGGCAGCTGCTGGCGCGCCCAGCTTACGGCAGCCTCGCGTCGGCAGATCGTGCTCATTGTCCGCTTTTCAAAAGGTCAGTGCCGGCGGCCCAGCGCCAGGTCTGGATCCAGGTCGGCAGCGTCTCGCCGTATCTGGCGGCGAAGTGGCGGATGCGCGGGCAGAGTGTGGTCAGCGCCGGCGTGTCGTCGGAGTTGAGCGCCAGATGGCGTTCGATGATAGCGCTCAAGTCTTTCATCAGCCACGGGGCTGGGTGCTGTGCAGCCAGGCTGTCGCGGGTCCCCTGAACCCTGGCAGCCATGTCGCCTCGCTTGTGCAGCAGATGCCGGCGGAGCTGTTCGGTGAGTTCGGTTGTCTCCATGCCACCCAGGCTCTGCAGCCATTCAGACAGGGCCTCGGACCGGGCAAAGGGATCCTGCGGCAAGGTGGTATCAGCGAAGTCTTCAATGGCCGAGCCGACGAATCCGGTCAGCCCGGCGCCCTGGCGTTGTTCGACATCCTTATCCTCCCTGCGCCGGCGCGAGTGCAGGCGATGCGGCAGCATCCACGGAAACGCGCAGCAGGGGGTGCCGGGATACAGAAAGCGGATGCCGATGCCGAAAATCAGGTCCTCACCCCGGCCCTTGGCCGGCACCGGCAGCAGCAGCTCGCGATTGTCTACCCCGGTCAGGGTCGTGGTCATAAGTGAGACGCTGGACGCGATCTGGGTCTCCGAGGTGCTGCGGGCCACGCGCCGGCTGAAGGCGAGACGGCGGTAGGCCTCTTCGCTGGCGGTCCAAGGTGCCAGCTGGTCAGCCGGCAGGGTGTATTGCCACAGCATGCTGCCGGTGCCTGAGTCACCCAGGGTGCCGTTGGTCGTCAGGCGCACCCGCGGACGGAGGCTGAAGTCATGGATCATCTGCGGCGAGAGATCGGCCAGCAGATGGCCGTCCTGCAAACCATGGTTTTGCGCCAGTCGGGCCACCGGCGTGCCCAGCACGCGCTCGTGGGCCAGGATGGGGTTGATGGCCAGCGGCTGGTATTGTTCGGTCTCCGGCCGATCCGGGTCGGGGAACTGCACGGCAAAGTCATGGGCTACCCGCAGGCTCAGACCCTGGCCGGGAGCGTTGAGACTGTAAGGGTCCAATGCGGCATCGTCGTCGATCATCAAAAACCGTTCACCCGCAGTCAGCAGCAGCGCCAGGTTGAGGTTGGCGCCGTAGCTGGCGGACCGATCATCGTCATCGCCTTCGATCAGCCAGTGCAGACTCGCAGGGTCGACACCGGCGGCCGCGGCCATGGTGTCGACCAGGCTGGCCCGTCGGCGCCGGTCAATGTGAATCAGTTCGATTTGCCGCCCAACCCCGGCCTCCGCCACAACCGCCGCTGTGGCCTCGATGTCGGCCTCCTCGCGCGCGTCATTCAGAACAAGCACCCGCTCGAGCGTCGTGTCTTCGATATGCCGCTGCAGACTGCTGAGCAGCTCGGCCAGGTCACGCGGACGGTTGCAAGTGCGGATGCATAGCGTGTGCAGCCGACTGTGCTCGGTGTCGGCCACGGTCTCGTGTGCGCTCAAGCCGGCAAATACCGTGGCTTCATCCTGCAACAGGTCGCGCTCAACCAGGCCGGCCAGTCCCTGGCGTACTGCCGGGCGCTGGTCCGGGGGCAGGCCGAAGTCCTTGATGACGGCATCGGCGTGTGCATCCAGACTGCGGAAGCTGCCGCAGTGGGCCAGCATCTGGGCATAAAACAGCGGTGCTCGGACCGTCGCGTCTGCGCCGGCAGCCAGGATCAGGGTCTCCTGGCCGACGGCCTTGGCCTCGAAGGGCCGGGCAATGTAGCGCGTGGACGGGGCTTGCGGCTTCGGCTGGGCCGGGAGGCTGAAAGAAAAGGAAAAGTTGTCGGAACTCATGTCACCGCCAGAAGGATACCAATCGATGCGAAACACTACTGCAACTGCTGTCTCATGTCGACGCTTTATGTCGGGACGCTATTGCGCCGCGCCGCGGAGTCTCGCCCAGTAGGCCAGGCGTCGCGACACCTGCCGCTCGAAGCCGCGCTCGACCGGCTGGTAGTAGTTCTGGCGCGGCATTTTATCGGGGAAGTGGCTCTGGCCGGAAAAGCCCGCCTCGGTGTTGTGGTCGTAGGCATAGTCGCGTCCGTAGCCGAGGTCTTTCATCAGCCGGGTCGGCGCGTTGAGAATATGCGCCGGCGGCATTAGCGAGCCGTACTGCCGTGCGCTCCTGCGGGCCGATTTCCACGCTGTGTAGAGGGCATTCGACTTGGGGGCGGTGGCGAGATAAAGCACCGCCTGGACCAGGGCCAGTTCGGCCTCCGGCGGTCCCAGCACCTGCCAGGCTTCGCGCGCGGCCAGGGCCTGCGTCAGGGCATCAGGGTCGGCCAGGCCAATGTCCTCGCTGGCAAAACGGATCAGGCGGCGGGCGATATAGAGCGGATCCTCGCCCCCTTCGATCATGCGGGCCAGCCAGTACAGAGCGGCGTCGGCGTCCGATCCGCGCAGGGATTTGTGCAGGGCCGAGATCAGGTTGTAGTGACCCTCGCGGTCCTTGTCGTGGGCCGGTGCCTTGCGCTGGAGCAGTTCCAGCAGGCGTTGGTGGTCGACCGGCTCGGTTGTGGCCGACAGCAGTTGCTCGACCATGTTGAGCAGGTAGCGGCCGTCGCCGTCGGCCAGCGCGATCAGAAGTTCACGCGCCTCATCGGTCAGCGGCAGGGTTCGGTCGAGCAGCGTTTCCGTGCGCTCGAGCAGGGTGTTCAGCGCCGCCTCGTCCAGACGCTGCACGACCAGCACCTGCAGGCGCGAGAGCAGCGCGCCGTTGAGTTCAAACGAGGGGTTTTCAGTCGTCGCTCCGACCAGAATGACGGTGCCGTCCTCCACATAAGGAAGGAATCCGTCCTGCTGGGCGCGGTTGAAACGATGGATCTCGTCGACGAACAGCAGTGTGCCGCTACCTTGCTCGCGGCGTTCTTGCGCCCGGGCGAAGATCTTGCGCAGATCGGCCACGCCGGAAAAGATCGCCGACATCGGTTCGAAATCGAGGCCACCCACGCCGGCCAGCAAGCGCGCCAGAGTCGTCTTGCCGGTCCCGGGCGGTCCCCAGAACACCAGAGAATGCAGCCGCTGGGCGTTGAGCATCGCTCGCAGCACCCCATCCGGTCCAAGCAGCGCCTGCTGACCGACCACCTCGTCAAAAGATTGCGGACGCAGGCGATCGGCCAGTGGTTGCGGAGCAGCGGTTGAATTCATACCAATTTGGTCTTGTTTCGTTGACGGCGTATCCGCATAATACTCCTTGGGTTTAAAACGCTCATTTTCCAAGTCACTCCGCAGCGAAGAGTGGAACTGATCGAGTCGCGGACATAACGGCAATCAATATGTTGAGAATCAGCAAGTTGACCGACTACGCAACGGTTCTGATGGCGGCGCTGGCGCAGCGCGATCAGGCCTGTGTGCCGGCCAGCCAGCTGGCCGAAGAGACGCGGCTGGAGTTGCCAACGGTCGCCAAGGTGCTCAAGACGCTGGCCAAATCAGGCCTGGTGCGCTCCGTTCGTGGCGTCAACGGTGGCTACCAACTGGCGCATGCGCCGGAAGACATGTCCGTGGCTTCCATCGTGCGCGCCATGGAAGGGCCCATTGCGTTGACCGAGTGCAGCCTTGAGCCGGGTTTGTGCGCGCACGAATCTTCGTGCACCCTGCGCGGCAACTGGCAGCGCATCGGGCAGGCCGTCGAGCAGGCGTTGGAAGGCTTGACCTTGAGTGACCTTTATCAGCCGGTGACGCCCGAAGTGAGACTTCGACCGGCTGCAACCGTCAAGATCATGTAGGACCAGGATCGGGAAGATTGACTATGAATCAGACAGCACAGCAAGTCGAAAAAGTCATTCAGCAGCGCTACAAGGCGGGCTTTTACACCGACATCGAGTCGGACAAAGTGCGTGCCGGGCTGGATGAAGAGATCATCGCCATGATTTCGGCCAAGAAAAACGAGCCGGAATGGCTGCTGGAGTGGCGCCTGAAGGCGTTCCACCACTGGCAGACCATGGTCGGTCCGAATTGGGCGCATCTGAATATCCCAGCCATCGACTTCCAGAACATCCATTACTACGCGGCGCCGAAGCAGAAGGACCGGCCCAAGAGCCTGGATGAGGTCGATCCGAAGCTGCTCGAGACCTTCGACAAGCTGGGGGTGCCGCTGCATGAGCGGGCCCGGCTGGCCGGTGTGGCCGTTGATGCCGTGTTTGACTCGGTCTCGGTAGGCACCACGTTCCAGAAAGAACTCAAGGAAGCCGGGGTCATTTTCTGCAGCTTCTCGGAGGCGGTCCAGGATCACCCTGACCTGGTGCGTGAGTACCTGGGCTCGGTCGTGCCCTACACCGACAACTACTTCGCGGCGCTGAACTCGGCTGTGTTCTCCGACGGATCCTTCGTGTACATCCCGAAAGACACTCGCTGCCCTATGGAGCTTTCGACCTATTTCCGGATCAATGCGCGTGATACGGGTCAGTTCGAGCGCACGCTGATCGTCGCTGAACCCGGCAGCCACGTCAGCTATCTGGAAGGCTGCACGGCGCCGATGCGCGATGAGAACCAGCTCCATGCCGCGGTGGTCGAACTGGTGGCGCTGGAAAAGGCGCAGATCAAGTATTCAACGGTTCAGAACTGGTACCCCGGTGACGAGAACGGCAAGGGCGGGATTTACAACTTCGTGACCAAGCGCGGCGACTGCCGCGGTGACGATTCGCGCATCTCCTGGACCCAGGTCGAGACCGGTTCGGCGATCACCTGGAAATATCCCTCCTGCATCATGCGCGGCGATCGCTCGGCCGGGGAGTTCTACTCGGTGGCGCTGACCCATAACCATCAGCAGGCTGATACCGGCACCAAGATGATTCACCTTGGCAAGAACAGCACCAGCAAGGTCATTTCCAAAGGCATTTCCTGCGGCAAGAGCAACAACAGCTACCGCGGCCTGGTGCGAATGTCCAAGCGCGCCGACCAGTCGCGCAATTACACCCAGTGCGACAGCCTGCTGATCGGCAAGACCTGCGGAGCGCATACGTTCCCGTACATTGAGTCAGCCAACCCCACGGCCAAAATTGAGCATGAAGCGACGACTTCCCGGATCGGGGATGACCAGTTGTTCTACTGTCGCGCCCGGGGGCTGGATGAAGAGGACGCGGTAGCCATGATTGTGGACGGGTTCTGCAAGGAAGTGTTCAAGGAGCTTCCGATGGAGTTTGCCGTCGAGGCCAAGGCGCTGCTCGAAATTTCTCTGGAAGGCGCGGTCGGCTGACAAAAGCCTCGACCGCCGCATTTCTCCATATTCAATTAGTAGCTGGACTGACAACATGCTGAAGATCAACAATCTGCACGTCGCCATTGGCGATCAGGAAATCATCAAGGGCCTGGATCTGGACATCGGGCCGGGCGAACTCCACGCCATCATGGGGCCGAACGGCTCAGGCAAATCCACCCTGGGCTACGCCCTGGCCGGTCGTGATGACTACGAAATCACTTCAGGGTCGGTCGAGTTTGAAGGCGAGGACCTGGCCGAGATGGAGCCGGAGGAGCGCGCGGCCGCGGGCCTGTTTCTGGCCTTCCAGTATCCGGTCGAGATTCCGGGCGTCAACAACGCCTACTTTCTGCGTTCGGCCCTGAATGCCCAACGCAAGGCGCGCGGCGAGGAAGAGGTCGACTCCATGACCTTCCTGAAGACCGTGCGCGCCTCGCTGAAGGACTTGCGCATGGATGAGGGACTGCTCAAGCGGGCGGTCAACGAAGGCTTTTCCGGCGGTGAGAAAAAGCGCAACGAAATCGTGCAAATGGCCGTGCTGCAGCCGAAACTGGCGGTGCTTGATGAAACCGACTCCGGTCTGGACATCGACGCGCTGAAGCTGGTGGCCGAAGGCATCAATGCCCAGCGCGACGGCAAGCGCTCATTCCTCGTCATTACCCACTACCAGCGCCTGCTTGACTACCTCACACCGGATCGGGTTCACGTGCTGGCCGATGGCCGAATTGTGGAGAGCGGCGGCCAGGAACTGGCCGAGCGCCTCGAGGCCGAGGGCTACGCGTTTCTGGAAGAGACCAGCGAGGCCTGATCATGTCTGCATTGCTCGAACAACTGGCCCCGCAAGCCGCTCTGGTCGACGACGCTTATGCTGACATCCGGCGGCGCGCCCACCAGCGCCTGATGCAGCACGGCTTTCCGGACCTGAAGACCGAGGCCTGGAAGTACACCTCGCTTCGGGTGCTTGAAAAGCGTCAACTGGGTGCGCAGTCCGAGGTGGCATCCGCCAGCCCCGCCGCACTGCCGTTTGCGGCCGACGTCATCCATTTCGATGGTGGTCTGCTGCAGGAAGTCCCGGCCGATCTGCCCGAGGGTGTACGACTGGAGCCGGTCGATGCGTCCGAGCTGGTCAATGTGGATTACGGTGACCGCGCCGGCGCCATGGCGTGGCTGAACCTGGCCCGCTTTGAACAGGCCTGGCGGCTGGTGATCGAAGCCAAACTGGAACGCCCGCTGGTGTTGGCCCTGACCATCCCCGAAGGCTTCAATGCCGCGGTGCATCCGCGTCTGCGCATCGATGTTGCGCCGAGCGCTGAAGCCGTGCTGATCGAGCAGCAGCAGGACCACGGGGCTGGTCTGGTCAACATCGTTCAGGACATTGACGTCCAGCGCGGCGGAAAACTGCGCCACGTGATTCACCGCCGCAATGCGGAGTCCGTCTGGGTGCAGCGCACCCGCGTCGGCGTCTCTGCTGATGGCGATTACCGCTGTCATGGCCTCGAGCTGGCCGGGAGACTGGTGCGCCAGGACCTGGCGGTGCATTTGCTGGAACAAGGCGCGAATGGTGAAATCGACGGCGTGGTGTTCGTTGATTCGGGCCAGCACGTGGACTGGCATACCGCCATCGATCATGAAGTCGGTCATACCAACAGCCGGGAGTCTTTCCGGATCATGGCCGACGGCAGCGGTGTGGGCGTGTTCAACGGCCGCATCCATATCCAGCGCGGCGCTGACGACAGCCACTCCGACCTCAACACGGCCAACCTGTTGCTGAGCGAAAACGCCCGGATCAATACCAAGCCGGAGCTGGAAATCTATGCCGAAGAGGTGACCGCCAGCCATGGTGCCACCATCGGTCAGCTTGAAGATTCGGCGTTGTTTTACCTGCGCTCGCGCGGACTGCCTACCGATGAGGCCATGGCGCTGCTCAAATTCGGGTTCGCCGCCGCGCCGCTGGAAACCGCTGAGCCGGAAAACGTTCGCGACTGGCTGATTGAGGACTTGCAGGCGGTATTGTGATGGCTTCGGCGACGTCGGTGGAAATGGTCCGCCCGCAGATTCGGGACCAGCTTGATGTCATGGCGCTGCGCGAGCAGTTCCCTGTGCTGGCGCGCGAGGTTCACGGCAAGCCGCTGGTCTACTTCGATAATGCGGCCACGGTCCAGCGCCCGCTGGCGGTGATCGAGGCCATGGACGACTTTTACCGACGCTACAACGCCAACGTCCATCGCGGGGTGCATCAGCTTTCGGTTGAAGCCTCTGAGGCGTTCGAGCAGGCCAGAACCGATGTCGGCCGATTTCTGAACGCCCACTCGGAGCGCGAGATTGTCTTTACCCGCGGCACGACTGAGGCGATCAACCTGGTCGCCAACAGCTACCTGGCGCCGCGCCTGTCGCCCGGCGATGAGATCCTGGTCACACACATGGAGCATCACGCCAACATCGTGCCGTGGCAGATGTTGTGTGAGCGTGCCGGGGCCATCCTCAAAGTGGCGCCAATCAACGCGCGTGGAGAGCTGCTGCTTGACGAGCTGACTGCCTTGATCAACGAGCGTACGCGCCTGATCGGCGTTGTTCATGTTTCCAACGCGTTGGGAACGGTGAATCCGGTGGCCGAGGTCTGTGCCGTGGCCGGCCGTCACGGTGTGCCGGTGCTGGTCGACGGTGCTCAGGCGACACCGCACGAGTTGGTTGACGTCCAGGCGCTGGGCTGCGACTTTTACTGCCTGTCGGCGCACAAGATGTATGGCCCGACCGGCATCGGCGCTCTGTGGGCTCGCGAGTCGCTGCTTGAAGACATGGTGCCGTGGCAGGGCGGCGGTGAAATGATCAACCGGGTCAGCTTCGAGGGCACGACCTACAACGACATACCGCATCGCTTCGAGGCCGGCACGCCGAATATCTCCGGTGCCATCGGTCTTTCGGCCGCGATCCAGTGGCTGGAAGACACCGGGGTTGAGCGCATCAAGGCGCATGAGCTCAGCCTGCTGGATCTTGCGACCCGGGAAATGTCCGATGTTGACGGGTTGACCATCATCGGCCAGGCGGCGTCGAAAGGGCCTGTGGTGTCCTTCACCCTGGAAGGCGTGCATCCGAATGATCTCGGCACCATCATCGATCATCACGGCGTGGCCATTCGCACCGGCCACCACTGCGCCATGCCGGTCATGCAGTTCTTTGACGTGCCGGCCACGGCACGGGTCTCGTTTGCCGCCTACAACCTGCACTCCGAAATCGACGTTTTTCTCAAAGGACTGAAGCAGGCCCGGGACATGCTGGTCTGAGCATCCCGTCGGTCTGTCGGGCCGACGGGGCGGTTTGATCAGCTGCCGCCCTGCTCGACCCGCCAATGCCCGAAGATCGGGTTGCCGCGGGCGTCGATGCCCAGGTCGCGCAGCCAGTCCGCCACCCAGTGATTGGAGTTGAAAAACAGGGTGTAAGGCCTGGGTCCGGGCACGAACTCCAGATCATAGTCGACGTTGACTATCTGCTCTTCGGTGTGCTCCGCAAAATGCTGGTCCAGGCGTTGGTCCAGTCGGTCAATCAGGCTGGCTTTTGCAGTGAAGGGGTAAATCGTGTCGATTCGGACGCGTATCTGCCGGCGCACGTTGTCGGGCGCCGGTGGCCCGGTCAGCTCGCGCCGGCCCAGAGCGGAGCGGGTCGGCAGGAACAGCGTCGGCACGGCGCGCAAAAGGCCGGTTTGCCCTTCGGCATACCAGCGCCAGTCGCCGTAGAGATAGCGCACCAGCGACTCATCTTCGCGCGTCAGCACCAGGCTGGTGTGGCGGCCGTGGTCGAGCAACAGGACCGGCCGGGTCGATTCGTCGGCGACCGGCTCGGTGCGGGTGATGACGCCGGCACAGCCGCTGGCGAAGGCCACCAGCAGGGTGCCGGCGAGGGCCCTGCTGATCCAGAGTCGAGCCTGCACGCGGAAAACCGCGGGTTCGCTGCTAAAATTCCCGCCCATGACGATCGAGACGCTGTATCAGGACATTATCCTCGATCATAATCGCTGTCCCCGCAACCGCAAGCGCCTGGCCGGCGCAACCCACGCTGCGCGCGGTCAGGATGCCTCGTGCGGTGATGACCTGCTGTTCGAACTGAAAGTTAGGGATGGCCGTATCGTCGAGGCGGCGTTTTCCGGCGAGGCTTGTGCCGTCACTCAGGCCTCGGCATCTCTGTTGACACTATGGCTGCCCGGACGCTGTGCCGACGAGGTGCGCCAGGGACTCGATCACTTCCGTGCTTTGCTCCACGCGCCGGATGACCCGCCTGATCCCATGCTGGGTCCGTTTTCTGAACTGGCACCGGTGGGTCGCTTTCCTGCGCGCCGGCGCAACGCCTTGCTGCCGTGGACAACGGCAGTCAAGGCGTGGGGATGCTGATGCGTCAGGCGGGTCCGCTGCCCTGGGCTGGCTCGTTCAGCGTATCCGCACCGGCTGAGCCATCATCCCAGTCGCGCGCCTTGCGGCCAAACTCGCCGAATTTCTTGGAAACGCCTTCGAGCTTGT
This sequence comes from Wenzhouxiangella sp., assembly GCA_007116585.1. Next base: position 9,922 of record SKIE01000191.1, read on the forward strand.
TCTCCCATTCCGGGTTCGGTTCCTGTCCTTCGGTGACCTTGAAAAACACCTGCATCAGCGCGGTCATGCCGATTGGCTCAATGACCGACTGCTTGACGCCCCAGGCGAAAACGAGGGCGAAGATCAGGGTCAGAGGACCGGCAACGGCGGGCAGGATGGTGACCAGCCCGATCAGGGGACCAAGAATGAGCAGGAAAACCAGCAGGGTCAGTCCCCAGATGATGAAGGCCAGGAAAAAGGCGTTTTTCAGAAACGCTTTGTAGTTTTGGGCGTACAGAATCAGCGCGGTACGACTGGAGGCCCAGGGGTTGTCTGAGCGCGTCCGGATGTTGTGGGCCAGGATCACCTCATCGAGATAGGTCAGCGACAGGTTGACCACGGTGTTGATTAACTTGACCACGTTGCGAAGTCCGGGGATGGGAATGAACGATGTCACGGTGAAGAACACCCGGTTGAAGGCGCGCAACACCGCTTTGATCAACTGATCGACCCCGAACAGCACCGATGACTCGGTGAAGCGCTCGCGGACCACCGCCTGGGCGTGTTGAATCTGTCCGCGCCCCTGGGGCAGTTCCTTGCCCTCCATCAACTCGACCAGAACGGCGATGTGTCCGGCCTTGACCATGTACAGCAGATACTCGCGCAGCAGGTAGGCGATCACCGACATGATGCCGAAACCCACGAGACCGCCGAAGAAGCTGAAGGCGCCTGGTTCGCCGCCGATCATGCCGATGCCGTAACCAACCCCGGCACCTATGCCGGTCAGCAGGAAGTAGGCAAACGTAATGGCGAAATAAATCAGAAAACGAAAGACCAGAAAGGGCATGGTCTTGGCCATCAGGCCAAGAATTTCACCAATCTTGAAATCCATGTGCGTTCAGACCTCCGGCAGGTTGGGAAGAGCGTGTCCAACCCCCTACTACGCAAACCCCGGCCAAATTCCGCCACGGCCGCGGCCGTTACAACTGGCGGATGTCGACGAACGCGCCGGATGGCTGGTTCTCGCGCAGGTCGGGCAGCAGATCGAGAATGGTCTCGGCGGCTTTTCGCGACTCGGGCATGTGGTCGGTGCCGCGCGCGTCCTTGAGCTTTTGCACCGACGGAAACTCATCGCTGTCGACCTCGCCGCACAGGTAATCCTGCATGGCTGTATCCACCAGCCCCGGTGCCAGGGACAGCAGGTGCGTATCGGGCATTTCGTGTGCGTAGATCTGCATGAGATTATTCAATGCGGCCTTGGACAGCGAGTAGGCGCCCCAGCCATAGCTCATGTTGACCGCTGCACCCGATGAAATGGCCACAATCTGATCGACCGGCAGCTGGCGTTCGATCAACCAGTCCAGGATCAGTTTGTTCGACCACACGTTGACCCGCATGAGGTGTTCGAGATCATGGATGTCGGTATCGGCCAGATCCTGGATGCGGCCGAGAACGCCGGCGTTGAGGATGACCAGGTCGAGCCGCAGACAGTCAGACAGCAGCCGGTTCAGGCCTTCCTCCAGCTTGCTCAGGTCGCCCAGATCCTGCTGCCGGTCGCGGATGACATCGTCGAACTTTGGCTTGAGCGGGCAACCCCGCCGACTCATGCCCCAGACGATCGCGTCGCGGTCCATCAGCGCCTCGGTCAGCCCGAGACCCAGTCCGCTGCTGTTGCCGGTGATCAGTACGTTCATGGTGATTCAGGAACCTCCCCGATGGTGCGTTCAAACAATTGCAGGATACGCCGGTACTGGTCGAGCCAGCTTGAGGGACGGCGAAATCCATGCCGTTCAAGTGGATAGGATGCCAGTTCCCAGCGCTCTTTTTCCAGATCGATCAGGCGCTGGGCCAGGCGCACCACGTCCTGATAGAACACGTTGTCGTCGAGCATGCCGTGGGTCATCAATAGATGTCCGGCCAATCCTTCGGCAAACTCGATCGGAGATGATCGGGCATAGGCTTCCGGGTCCACTTCGGGCGTGTTCAGAATGTTGGACGTGTAGGGGTGGTTGTAGTGGGCCCAGTCCGTAACGGGGCGCAGCGCCGCCCCTGCAGCGAAGACTTCGGGTGCGTTGAACAGCGCCATGAAGGTCATGAACCCCCCGTAAGAGCCGCCGTAGAGCCCGACGCGGTCCGGGTTGGCGCCATGCCGCTCGATGGCCCAGTTGACGCCGTCGATCAGGTCTTCCAGTTCAGGCGTGCCCATCTGGCGGTAGATGGCTGTGCGCCAGTCGCGTCCGTAGCCGCGGCTGGCGCGAAAATCCATGTCCAGCACGTGGTAGCCGCGCTCGGTCAGCAGGTTATGGAACATCTGCTCGCGGAAATACTGCGGATAGCGCAGATGCACGTTTTGCAGGTACCCAGCTCCGTGGACAAACAAGACCAGCGGATGGCCGCCTTCGGGGGCCGGGGTGCGGGCCGGATAGAATTTCGACCAGATCGGCCCGGCGCCTTGACTGGATTCGATCCCGACGATCTCGGGTGGCTGCCAGTCGATCGCGCGGAATGCCTCGCTACGGGTGTCGGTCAGCGCCTCGATCGGGCCCCCGTCGGCCGCCACCAGACCCACCTGCGCCGGCAGGTAGGGCGCTGAGAATCGTACCAGGATCTGGTCGTGGCCTGGCAGGATGGAAAAGTCCTCGATGGCGCGGTGCTCGGTCAGGTGCGCCAGCTGGTCGTTTTCCAGATCGAGTTGATACAGGTCGTATTCCGTCGGGTGCGAGCGGTTGGACAGCAGCCAGACGCGCGTGCCTGCTTGATCCAGTGTCGGGTTCATGACCTCGAAATCCCCTTGGGTGTGGGCGCGCGGCTCGCCGTCGCGGGCATCCACGCTGTAGAAGTGCGCAAAACCGGTCTGTTCTGACAGGAACCAGATCCGGTCGCTGTCGCCGAGCCAGCCGAAGTCGTTGAAGGCCCAGTTGATCCAGGCCGGATCGGTCAGACGATGGCGCGGGTTCAGGGCAGGGTCGTTGGCGGAGGTGTCGAGGGCTGCAATCCAGCGGTCCTTGTTGTCGTTGGCACGGAGCATGACGGCGGCCTGCTCGCCGTCGGGGTGCCACGACAGCCCGATCACACTGACGGGACGGGTCTCACCATCGGTCAGCGGCTCGATGCCTTGGGCCGCTTTGAGTTCGGCCAGCGGGTCTTCGTCGATGCCTGGAAGCACTGACAGGTCCAGCTCATGGCGTTTGCGATCGACCAGATCGAGCAGCCACAGCTGCTGCGCTGACGGCTTATTTCGGCCGACCCGGGTGCGAACATCTTCAATGTCGATGTAACCATCGACCGTGACGTAATGCGGCATCTGACCGCTGCGTCCGGCATCGTGCCGGGCCGGGCGCACGGCGAGCAGAAGCCAGCGCCCGTCGGGCGACAGGGTGGAGTTCAGCGGAGCCATCTCATCACCCAGATACCAGGGTGCGGCCGCGCGGCTTGGGTCTTCGCTGGCTGCGCGACGCTCGTGCGCGCGACGATCGCGCGCCCGCTCATGGTCTTCGCGCAGGCTGGAAAAAAGCCTGAACTGCATCTGCGCCAGGCTGTCGTCCGGCTCGGCATCCGGGTCGGCCTCGAAGCGCAGGTCAGCCACCGGCCAGGTCAGGCCAGAACTCAGTTCAATCCGCCACCACTGGCCGGCGCGCTGGAACTGAACGTGCTGCCCGTCGGGACTGAAGCCCGGCTGCGTGTCGTTCTCGGTGCTGCGCGTGAGCTGGCGCGGCGGGGTGCCGTCCAGTGTGTCCAGAAACAGGTTGCCGTCGCGCACAAACACGGCTTGATTGTTTGCCCGATCAAAAACCGGTTGAGCGCCGGACAGGCCGGCTTGATCCGCAAGCTCGATACGCTGGTGACTGCCGTCGTCCAGGATGATGCGGTGCAGATCGTGCAGTTCGGTGTCACCGCGGCGTGCGCGGTAGACCACGGCCGAACCGTCGAGCTGCCACCAGGCTTGCTCGATCGGGTTTCCGATCCAGGCCGGATCAGCCATGATTTGACGTAAGTCGGGCGTCTCGCCGCGCGCCTGACTGGCTATGAGCAGCAGCAGGCCGCTGAATGCCAGCGCAGAAAACATCCATCGTTTCATTGTTCAATCAACCCGTTTCATAAACCGGAGACGCAGTATAGCGGCCGGGCGTTGAGGGTCTACCTGCCGGCTGAAAACATGGCCGCGAAGTAAAAAATCTCCTTTCGGCTTGCGGCGTGATGGTTGGTTCGCTATAATCATCGGCTCGATTGCGGGGTGGAGCAGTCTGGCAGCTCGTCGGGCTCATAACCCGAAGGTCGCAGGTTCGAATCCTGCCCCCGCTACCAGGTTTTTTGAGAAAC
>SKIE01000318.1 GCA_007116585.1 Wenzhouxiangella sp.
ACCGCGATCCGCCTGACCCTGGAAGGGCTGCGCCGCAGCGTCGGCGGGGCCCGCATTCTGGTCGCATTGGAACCGGCCAGCAACACCATGCGCGGCGGCCATCACATCGGCGAGCTGGCCCCGGCCCTCATGGCCGCCGATCACGTCTGGATCAAGACCACCGAGGCGATGGACTGGGATCCCGGCGAGGTGCTGGCCCGGCTCGACGGGCAGGGCCGCCCGCGCCGTCAGGTCGAGAATCTGCTCAAGGATTTGCGTGAGGCGGTCCGGCCCGGAGACCACGTGGTCTTCATGAGCAACAAGGGTTTTGCCAACGCACCGCAGCGCTTCGTTCAGGGCGAGGCATGAGCGAGTCACTGCCGCTGTTTCCGCTGCAAACCGCGCTGTTCCCGCAGGCGACGCTGCCGCTCAGGATCTTCGAGCGGCGTTATCTGGACATGGTGCGCGAGTGCATGCGCGAGGGGCGCGGCTTCGGCGTGGTGGCGCGCTTCCCCGGCGACGGCGAATCTCAAGGCTGGCACGCACGCGTCGGCACCGAAGCCATCATCACGGATTTCTCGACCCTGGAAGACGGCTTGCTGGGCCTGCAGACCCGCGGTCAGCGGCGATTCTCCATTGCCGCCACCAGCGCCCGCAGCGACGGCCTGCTGGTCGGCGAGGTCGACTGGTTCGGTCCGGAACCGGCCCGCCCGGTCGCGCCGCAGCACGCGGCCCTGCAAACGCTGGTGCGGGAGTTGTTGCGCCATGAAGAGCTGGCCCGCCAGCTCGATGTGGACACCGATAACGCCACCAGCATCGGTTTCGCCCTGGCTTCCGTGCTGCCGTTGAGCCTGAGCCAAGCCCAGCAGCTGCTGGAACTCAGGGACCCGGCCGCCCGCCTGGATGCCCTGCTGCCGCTGGTCGAACAGGCGACCGTGGTCGAATCCGACGATCCACTTGACTAATCCGACTCCAGACTGAGCAGGATCGGGCCATCCTGGGCCTGGGCGGCCATCGCTTCGGGCAAGGCCTCAAGCAATGCGGCCAAGGCATCCGTCTGTCCTGCCGGCTGATCACGCCAGCGCAGCAGGCCGAGCATCCCCGCCTCCAGACTGACATCGCGCACCTGACCCAGCCACAGCGGCTGGCCTGTGTCCAGACGCGCGCCCGATGACCACAGCCGCAACAACGAGCGCGCATCCTCATCGGTCACGCGGTACAGCATCAGATCTTCCGGCCGACCGGCAAAGTCACGCGGCAAGTGAGGGGTGTCAGCGCGATCAGCCTCGGGGCGACGCAGCAAAGCCCAGGCCGATGCGGCGTCGGTCTTTTCCCACCCGCTGGCCCGAAGCCTTTCAGTCACCGCATCCAGATCAGCAGCCAGCTGCAGATCGAAGCGCTGCGACCCGGCCGCCCCGAAGCGAGAGCGGCGTTGCGGCAACACCTCCCAGCCGCCGGCCCGCCATTCGCTCCTGACCAGCTCGCGCTCCGGCAAACTCAAGCGAGATTGTTCCAGCAGTTGATCCGAACTCGCCCTAATCTGGAAGCTGGCCAGTATCACCAGCGTGCCGTAAAAACCCAGCATCATCGGGACAGGATGGGCGCGCGGCCTTGCTCTGCGCCGATAACCGATGCCGACCAGCGCCAGCCAGCCCAGGCCCAAAGCTGCCGCAGCAAACAAACTTAACAAGGAGGCGCGGCCCAGATAAAAATGGGCAAAGCCAATCAGGGCCAGAACCACTGACGTCAGCAGATATGGCCACTTGCGGCGATAGGCATGCAGATCCTTGGCCATCATGACGGCAAAAAAGCCCACCACGACAGCACTCAGTGCGAACGCACGGTAGGGGACTTCGACCAGGCCGGTAGCGTATTCGGCTGGCGACAGCCACAGCATCATCAGCCGGGCCAACAGCTCGGCCAGCACCCAGCACCCCGCCACTGCCGTGAGCCAGTACAGGGCAGCCGTGCGCCGGCCCATGGTCAGCAGCGCGATCAGAACCAGACCAGCGAGGATTGCGCTCACCCGAACCTCACCGGCCAGCGCCAGGGCGACAAAGACGGGATCGGCAAAATGATTACGCAGGCTGGCCGCCAGGCCAAGCAGTTCCCGCTGCGCGTCCCAACTCGGCTGCACGAACGGTGCCAGAACCAGCAAGGTCAGCAAAACCAGCAGGGAAAGGGCCAGAATCAGACCGAGCAAGGCCAGCGGCAGGACCTGGTTGCGGCCAGGCTCAAGCACATCACCCACCAGCCGGCCCGCGACCGGATGCCGATGGGCCCACTGGATCAACCGCTTCAGCCACCATCCGCTGCGCCGCGCGGTGAAGTCATAGCCCAGCCGAGTGACCCAGAGCACGAACCAGATGCCGAGCACCACGATCAGCAAGAGCAGGACCAGGCGCCCGGCAAACTCGGCGGCCAAATCCAGCGAGGCCCCGAACAGCATCCCCGGCAGCAGGTAGACCGGTGCCCACAGCACCGCGGCCGGTATCGCAAAGGCCAGAAACAATCGCGCGCGCAAACGCATGGTGCCGGCGATCAGCGGCGCGACGGGGCGGATGGGGCCGATGAACCGCCCGATGAAGACGGCTTTGCCGCCGTGGCGGGCAAACAGCATCTGAGAGCCCGCGAGCAGGTCCGGGCGGCGACTGATTGGCCAAAGGCGCGACACGTCGTCCCGGAACTGGCGGCCAATCCAGTAGCTGACCAGATCTCCGGTCAAGGCCCCCAGCGCCGCGGCGGGCCAGCACCAGGCAAACAGCACCGGATCCAACCCGACGGCGGCACCGACCAGAAACAGCAAGACCACCCCGGGCACGATCAGGCCGACCAGGGCCAGGGATTCGAGCAGGGCAAAACCGAACGCCGCACCGATCAGCCATAACGGCCTGGCCTCAATGAATTCCAGTGCGGTGTTGACGAACCCTTCTTCCATTATTCAGTGGCCTGGGGCAAGCCTGCGGCACATTCCACGCGGCGGTCGGCAGCCGGTAGCATACGAGACTTGTTCAACCAGCCCAAGGACGCTGTCATGACCCAGCCGCTTGCCGGCAAGACCCTGTTCATTACCGGCGGCTCACGCGGCATCGGCAAGGCCATTGCCCTGCGCGCAGCCGCTGACGGTGCCAACATCGTGATTGCCGCCAAAACCGACCGCCCCCACCCGAAACTGCCGGGCACCATTCATACGGCGGCCGAAGAAATCCAGGCCGCCGGCGGTCAGGCCCTGCCGATCCGGCTTGACATCCGCGACGAAAACGCCGTCGCAGAGGCCATGGCCCAGGCAGCCGACCATTTCGGCGGGATCGATATCCTGGTCAACAATGCCTCGGCCATCTACCTGGCACCGACACCCGAAGTGCCGATGAAGCGCTTCGATCTAATGTTTGGGGTCAACGTCCGCGGCACCTTCGTCTGCTCGCAGGCCGTGCTGCCGTATCTGCGCCAGGCTGACAACCCGCATATCCTCAACCTGTCGCCGCCGCTCAACATGGACAAGAAATGGTTTGCACCGCACGTGGCCTACACCATGGCCAAATACGGCATGAGCCAGTGCGTGCTCGGGATGGCCGAAGAGTTCAGGGAGGAGGGGATCGCGGTCAACGCGCTGTGGCCGCGCACCGTCATTGCAACAGCCGCGCTGGCCATGCTGGGCGATCAGGTCAAGCCCGAGAACTGCCGCACGCCGGAGATCATGGCCGATGCCGCCCACTGGATTCTGAGCCAGCCGGCGCGGTCGCTGACCGGACAGTTCCTGATCGACGACGAGGCGCTGACCCGGGCCGGCGTGACCGACTTCGACCGCTATGCAGTAAAGCCCGGCTCGCCGCTGCTGCCGGATCTGTTTTTGTAAGGGTGGACCGCGGCCAGCTTAAGGGCCGCCTCTACTTGAGCAGGGCCGCCACCTCGCGAAAGCGCGGGTGGCGCGCCGACTGCATCAATTCGAACAGAACCATCTCCACGCTGCTCAGGCACACACCGGAAGATGCCATGCGGCGGAAGGCA
>SKIE01000281.1 GCA_007116585.1 Wenzhouxiangella sp.
CCGGCCCTGTATGCCGAATCAGACCGATCCAGGCTCGATCCCCTGCTCAACGAAGCCCACGATCAGAAAAACCGGCTCAATGAGCTCGAAGCCCAATGGCTGGAAGCCGAATCAGCGCTCGAAGACGCGCTGCAGGAACAGACCGGGTAGTGCGCTGCCGGAACGGTTGTCGGTCCTGTCCTGATCGGCTATGGTCAGGCGTGATGCCGTCTGCCCGACTCTCTAGGATGCACCCTGCATGACCCGCCTTCTGGCCGTGGGCGATCTCCACCTGGGACGCACGCCCGCTGCACTGCACGCCGATCTTCAGCCCCGGCGAGCCGAGCTGGGCCCGGAAGCAGCCTGGCGGCGGTGCGTGGCCACCGCCATTGAGCATGAGGTCGACGGCGTGGTCATGTCCGGCGACGTGGTCGAGCGCAGCCGGGATTTACTCGTCGCCTATGGCGACCTCAAGCAGGGCATCGATCAACTGGCCCAGGCCGGCATTCCGGTACTGGCCGTCGCCGGCAACCACGACACGCTGGTCCTGCCGCGGCTGGCCGCCGAGATTGATCAGCTCGAACTGCTCGGTGCAGGTGGTCGCTGGGAAACACGCAGCATCGGCACGCTGCAAATCCTGGGCTGGTCGTTTCCACACAGCCACGTATCCCGCAGTCCCCTTGAGGACCTGCCCAGCCTGGACGACCCAAGCCGCACCATCGGCTTGCTGCACTGCGACCGCGACCAGATGGACAGCCCGTATGCACCAGTGAGCCGCCGCGAGCTTGACGATGCCGGACTCGCCGCCTGGCTGCTGGGCCATATCCACCAGCCGGACCGGCTGGAGGGGCCACGACCATCCGGCTATCTGGGCTCGGTCAGCGCCCTGCGTGCCTCTGAAACCGGCGCCCGGGGTCCCTGGCTGCTCGACTGGGACGGGCATGAAATTCAGACCACCCACATCGCACTGGCGCCGTTGCGCTTCGACGCGATGGATTTGGATCTGAGTGATGTCGCTGATCCGGATGATCTGCCCACCGCTGCCGTTCGCCTGGGCCAGACCCATTTACAGCGCCTGCACGGCACGGGAGAGTTGCCCGACGTGATCGGGCTTCGCGTCCGGCTGACCGGAACCTGTCGTTTCGAGCGTCAACTGACCGATACCGTGCAGCAGATGCTGGCCGACTCCCGCCCCTGGCAGGAGGGCCCGGTTCAGTTCTACCTGCAGCGGATCGACATCGCCACCGACGCTGCCCAGGATCTGGAGCGCCTGGCACGCCAGAGCGATCCCTGCGGCCTGCTGGCGCAGCGCCTGCTGATCTTGGCAGACCCCGCACATCAAGACCATGACGCCCTGCTTGAGCAGGGCCGGGCCACGCTGCTTGACGTGGCGCAGCGCAAGGAATTTCGAGCTCTGCCCGCTGATCTGGACCGCGAAGAGGTCCGGCACTGGCTCGAACAGGCCGGCCGTCAGGCGCTCAACCAGCTGCTGGCCCAGAAAGCGCCGGATCGATGAAACTCCTGAAGCTGGACATTCGTCATCTGCCGGGTATCGAGGCACCGTTTTCGGTCAGCTTCGAAGCGGGCAAGCTCAATCTGGTCACCGGGCCCAACGGATCAGGAAAATCCAGCCTGGTGCGCGCGGTGCGGGCGGTGCTCTTCCCTGAACCACTGGGTGACTACTGCGAAGTCTCAAGCCAGTGGGAAGATGAGCGGGGCGATCTGGAGGCGAGGCGCGTCGGTAATGAGGTGCGCTGGACCCGTGCCGACAGTCCCACGCGCCCCCCCAACCTCGCCGGGGCGGAATCGGCCAGCGCCTTTCTCGTCAGCACCGAAGATCTGAGCCGGCCCGGCGCCACAGAGGGCCATATGGCCGCAGAGCTCAAGACCCTGCTCGCGGCCGGCTATGACCTGGATGCCGTACTGGAACAGGGCCCGCTGCTCACCCCGGCACGACCGCAGAAACTGGCCCGCCAAGTGGAGGAACTGCAGCGCGCTGTCAACAAGAAGGAGCAGGAGTACGGCCAGCTGCATCAAGAGATACAGCAGCTCGACCCGCTGACGGAAGCACTGACCCAGGCCACCCGGGCCGGGGCTCGCCTCGGCCGCATTGACGATGCTCTGGCACTGGCCGAGTCCATCGCTCGTCGCCATGCGCTGGAAACCACCCTGATCGACGAATTTCCCGGCGGCATGGACAGGCTGCAGGGTAACGAGATGGAACGTCTGGAGCGAGCCCGCAGCCAGCTGCGGGAAAAACAGCGCGCCATCGTCCAGGAACACTCGGCGCTGAAAGACGAGCGCGAACAGCTCGCCAGCAGCGGCGTTGATGACCCTGACCAGCTCGAGGGACTGCAGGCGGCACTGGCCGACAGACGCGACGGCCTCGCCGCGCTGGAGCAGCAGATTGGCGCCGAAACCGAGCAGCTCGAACAGGCCGAACAAGCGCTCAGCGAGGCATCGGCCCGGCTCGGTAACCAGGTTCCCGAAGCGGCCGGCAATATCGACCAGGCCGGTCTCGAAGCAATGGAAAAACAGGTCGACAAGGTGCTGGCCCTGCGCGAACGCACCCGTGCCCTGAGCGGGCAGCTGGCCCTGGCTCAGGCCTCGCGCAACCCGACCGGACGTCCGCAGGAGGATTTGCGCAGCGCGCGTGTGGCGCTGCAGGACTGGCTGGCCCAGGCCCGGCTCAGCCCGTTTGAGGGCTGGATCTGGGGCACACTCTCGGCCGCAGCGCTTGTCGGCGGTCTGCGGCTGCTGGGCGGTGCCAATCTGTCCGAGCAGCCGGAATTGCTGCTGCTGGTCGCACTGGCCGCCGGGCTGCCGGCGGCGATGCTGGTCCGCTTCATCCTGCGGCTGCGTGAACGCCAGCGTGCCCGCAGCGACTATGACCAGACCCAGATCGAGCCCCCGCTGGGTTGGAGCGAATCAGAGGTTCGGGCGCGTCTCAAACGCTTGGAGATTGAGCTGGAGGCGGCCACACAGCATGAAGTGTCGCAACTGCGCGCCAATGATCTGCATCACGAACTCAACCAGCAGCGCTCCGCCCTGGACCGCGCCCGATCCAGGCTGGCAGAACAGGCCAAGGCACTGGGCCTATCGGCCGAACAACGCCTGGAAACCTCTTTTCTGCTGTGGTCGCGCAACGTGCAGGAATGGCAGCAGCACGCGCGCCGCAGGCAGAATCACCGGACCCGCCTGCGGCAGCGTCAGCAACACTATGAGCAGCTGCAGCGCGAAGCTGCCGAGCTGCTCCAGCGGCATGGCCTCGACGACGATGCGGTTGACTCACGCGCGCTGTCTGGGCTGATCCATCAACTGGCGCCGCGGATCCGCCGGCATGCCGAGCTCTACAACTCCATCCAGGCTCGGGAAAGGCGCGTTGGCGAGCTGCATGCCGATATCACCCAGCTCGACCAGCAGGTCCACGAGATTTTCGACGGCGCTGGCATCCAGCGCGACGATAGCGAAACCCTGCGCCGCAAAAGCGAGCTTTTCTCGCATTGGGAAGCCATGGAGCGCGAGCGCATCGATCTCGACCGCGAAGTCGCCCGCCTTGAGCAACGCCTGGCCGGCGAGGCGGCCCTGCGCGATCTGGCGGCCCGGCAGTCGCTTGAAGAACTGGGCACGCTGCGTGAACAAACCGAGCAGAAAGCAGCGCAGCGCGACCCGCTCAACCGTCGCATCGCCGAGATCCAGACGCGCCATGCCGACACCCTGCAACGGCGTGAGCTGGAACGCCTGGGCGCTGAACTGGAAACCGCTCTTGATCAATTAAGCGGCGAGCGCGATCGCCATCTGCTGGCCGCAGCCGGGCAGTTCCTGATCAATGATGTCGCCAGCGCTCACCGGGCCGAGCAGGAGCCCGCCATGCTCACGGCGGCCGACCAGTGGCTGGGGCGGTTTACCCAGCATCGCTATCGGCTGGAGTTCGACGGCACACTGTTTACCG
>SKIE01000274.1 GCA_007116585.1 Wenzhouxiangella sp.
CATGTCGGTCAATAACTCATTGTTCTGCAACGGTATTCTGAAGCATGGCAGCGAGGAGCAGAAACAGAAATACGTGCGGGCCATTGCCTCGGGTGAAGAAATTGGCGCCTATGCCCTGACCGAGCCGCAGTCGGGCTCGGATGCCTCGACAATGAAGTCGCGGGCGGTCTTGTCGGAAGACGGCAGCCACTACGTCATCAATGCGCGCAAATCCTGGATTACTTCCGGTCCGCATGCGCGCTACCTGGTGCTGTTCGCCTCGACTGATCCGGGCGCCGGCGCCAAGGGCATCAGCGCCTTCATTATTGATACCGAAGCACCCGGCTTCACGCGCGGTAAAACCGAGCCCAAGCTGGGGATTCGAGCGTCGGCGACCTGTGAGGTGGAGCTGAATGATTACCGCTGCCCGGTTGAAGACCGGCTCGGCGAGGAGGGGCAGGGCTTCAAGATTGCCATGGGCGTGCTCGACGCCGGGCGCATCGGCATCGCGGCGCAGGCAGTAGGTATTGCCCAGGCGGCCTACGAGGCCTCGCTGACCTACGCCCGCGAACGCAAGGCCTTCGGTCAGGAAATCGGCACTTTTCAGATGATTCAGCAGAAGCTGGCCGACATGAAGACGAAGCTCGAGGCGGCGCGGCTTCTGACCCTGCGCGCGGCCTGGGCGAAACAGCAGGCCGAAACCACGGGTGCGCGTTTTACCGTTGATGGTTCGATGGCGAAACTGTTTGCCTCGGAGGCGGCCATGTGGATTGCGCACCAGGCGGTACAACTGCATGGCGGGATGGGCTACAGTAAGGAAATGCCCGTCGAGCGCTATTTTCGCGATGCCAAAATCACCGAAATCTATGAAGGCACCAGCGAAATCCAGCGCATGGTCATCGCCCGGTCGGAGACCGGGCTGCGCTAGTCAACTGGCGCGATAGCGCACAGGACGGGAAGCGGATGAGAGGACCGCTTCCCGTCTGCGTATTGACAACTAGAAATCACCAAATCATCCAGAGTCGGGGCTGGGCATGAGTGCATCAGAAGAATCGGTCAAGCGCGAGCGCCTTGACCAGGTCGAACGTGAAATCATCAAACGCGGTGGTCACCCTGGCGATGCGCGGTTTGCTCGCCAATTCCTGCACCGCGTGCCGCCAGGGGAACTGGCCGACGCTTCGGTCGACAATTTGGTGTCGATGGCGCGCGGTATGCGCGATTTCGCCCGCCAGCGCCTTCCGGGCGAATGCCATATCCGGGTCTACAACCCGGAGCGCGACCGGCACGGCTGGCAGGGTCGTTTCACCGTGGTCGAGATCATCAATGACGACATGCCCTTTCTGGTCGATTCGGTGGTGCTGGCGCTGACGCGGCTCGGCATTTCCGTTCAGTTGGTCATCCATCCGGTGTTGCGCATCCGCCGCGATCAGGGCGGGCACTGGCTGGAACTGTGCGCGCCGGAAGATGAAATGCCCGGTGAATCGCTGATGCATCTGCAGATCGACCGGCAAGCCTATCCCGAAACGCTGGCTGAAATCGAACAGGGTGTCACCAGTGCCCTGGCTGATGTGCGGCGGGCCGTTAGCGACTGGGCGGCCATGTGTGAGCGCTCGCGTGCCATTGCCGGGGAGTTCGAGTCCGGGCGCGTGGGCCTGGATTCGGCTGCCTGTGAGGAATTGCGCGATTTCTTCCAGTGGCTGGCCGACGATCATTTCACCTTTCTTGGCTATCGCGAGTATCGAATCACCGAAGTTGACGGTGAGCAGGTGCTGAAGGCGGTGGCCGGGAGTGGTCTGGGGATCATGCACCCTGATCATCGGCCGGCGCCGACGCGTTCTCTACGGGAACTGGGCCGCGGTACCCGCCGGCAGCGTGCTGACGATCCGATCATCATTACCAAAACAAACGCCCTGTCCACCGTGCATCGCGGTGGCTACATGGATTACATCTCGGTGGTGGATTTTGACGATGACGGCGAAGTCATTGGCGAGAAGCGTTTGATCGGGCTGTTTACTTCGGGCGCCTACATTCGCCGCTGCCATGACACGCCGCTGGTGCGGCGCAAGGTCGAGGCCGTGATGAAAGCCTCGGGCCTGCGCACCAACAGCCATGCCGGCAAGGCCTTTCTGCATATCCTGGAAACCCTGCCGCGTGATGAACTGTTCCAGGCCAGCCCTGAAGAGTTGCTTGAGCTCGGCACCGGCATTCTGGATTTGCAGGAGCGAAGCCAGACCCGCCTGTTCGTGCGACGCGAACGCTTCGGCCGGTTCTTTTCCTGCCTGGTGTTTATCCCGCGCGACCATTTCAATACTGAAAACCGGGAGAAGATCCAGGCGATCCTGAAACGCGCCCTGCGCGGCCAGCGGCTTGACTTCACCGTTCAGGTCGGTGAATCAAAGCTGGCCCGGGTCAATGTCGTGGTCCGGACCGACCGGGCCGAAGCCGAACAAGTCGACGTTGATGCGATCGAGCGGCGCATCAAGCAGGCGATTCGCTCCTGGACCGATGAGCTGACCGAAATACTCGTCCGTGAGCATGGCGAGGAGCAGGGCCTGGAGTTGAGCCGCCGGTTTGGCTCGGCTTTTCCGGCCTCCTACACTGAAGACGTCTCGCCGCGTGTGGCCAGCTATGACGTCGTGCACGCCGCCAGCCTGCGCGACCTGCATGACTTGCGCATGAGCCTGTACCGGCCGCGTCAGCGCGACGACAACTGTCTGCGCTTCAAGTTGTTCAAGCACGGCGAACCGATCCCCTTGAGCGACGTGCTGCCGATGCTGGAAAACCTGGGCATGCGTATCGTCTCGGAGCGGCCCTACAAGCTCAAGCTGGACACCGGGCACCGGCTGTGGATCCAGGATTTCGACATGTTTCCGCCCGGCGAGGAGGAGATCAACCTCGCCTCTGTGCGCGAGCATTTTCAGGACGCTTTTGACCAGATCTGGCGCGGGCATTGCGAAAACGACGGATTCAACCGGCTGGTGCTTCTGGCGCACCTGAACTGGCGCCAGGCGAGCGTGCTGCGCGCACTCTCGAAGTACCTGTTACAGACCGGCATGCCGTTTTCGCAGGCCTACATGGAGCAGACGCTGGCGTCCTGGCCGCTGGTGGCTCGTTTGCTGGTGGAGTATTTCGAGTGCCGGCTTGACCCGGCCAGGCGGAAGGAAGGCCGGGCCAGGCGCAGCTCGGCCCGACGCGCGCTGGCTTCGGACTGCCGCTCTCTGGCGGCAGGGTTGGACGACAGCGTGCTTGCCGAATACCTCGACGAGGTCTGCGATGCGCGCGAGGGAGAGCCCGATGAAGCAGCCTGCAAGGTCATTCGCAAGACCATTCTGCGGGCGCTCGACAACATCGCCTCAGCGGATCAGGACCGTATCCTGCGTGCCTTCTGCGATCTGATCGCCTCGGTGCTGCGCACCAGCTATTTCCAGCGCGATGCGCGCGGGCAGCGGCCTGACTACATCAGCTTCAAGCTCGACTCGCAGCGCGTGCCTGACCTGCCGCCGCCGCGGCCGTTCCGGGAGATCTGGGTCTATTCACCGCGCACCGAAGGCATTCATTTGCGCGGCGGGCTGGTGGCTCGCGGCGGGCTGCGCTGGTCGGATCGCCTGGCTGACTTCCGCACCGAGGTGCTCGGCCTGATGCGCGCGCAGAGCGTCAAGAACACCATGATCGTGCCGGTGGGGGCCAAGGGCGGTTTCGTCGTCAAGCGTCCGCCTTCTGGAGACGACCGCGATGCTCTGATGGCCGAGGTGGTGTATTGCTACCGCAGTTTCATCAACGGGCTGCTCGATATCACCGACAACCTGCGCGACGACGAGGTCCTGCCGCCGCGAGACGTGGTCCGCTGTGATGACGACGACCCCTACCTGGTGGTGGCCGCCGACAAGGGTACGGCCACATTTTCCGATATTGCCAATGCCATCTCGGCCGA
>SKIE01000034.1 GCA_007116585.1 Wenzhouxiangella sp.
AAGATGGAAAAGCTGCGCGCCGGTCGACAGAACACGCAGGATATCGACTGATGCTGGTGCTTGATCACGACCGTGCCGGCGGCTACTGGGGGTCGGTCTATGTTTTCACCGCGGTCAAGGGCCTGCAGGTCATTATCGATGGGCCGGTGGGTTGCGAGAACCTGCCGGTGACCTCGGTGCTGCATTACACCGACGCGCTGCCGCCGCATGAGTTGCCGATTGTCGTCACCGGTCTGTCGGAAGACGAATTGGGTCAGAAAGGCACGGAAGATGCGCTGCGCCGCGCTTATGAAACCCTTGACCCTGACCTGCCTGCTGTGGTCGTGACCGGATCGATCGCCGAAATGATCGGCGGCGGTGTTACGCCCGAAGGCACGGGCCTTAAGCGTTTTCTGCCGCGCACGATCGACGAAGACCAGTGGCAGAGCGCTGATCGGGCAATGAACTGGCTGTGGACCGAATTCGGGCCCAGGCGCGTCCGGCCGAAAAAGCGCAAGGATGGCGAGCCGCCCCGGGTCAATATCATCGGCCCGATTTACGGCACCTTCAATTCGGCCTCCGATCTGGCCGAAATCCGGCGCCTGGTCGAGGGCATCGGTGCTGAAGTCAATACGGTGTTCCCACTGGGTAGCCACCTCGCCGACATTGCGGGTCTGGCCGATGCCGAGGTCAATATCTGTCTGTATCGCGAGTTCGGCAGGCTGCTGTGTGAGGGCCTGGAGCGCCCCTACCTGCAGGCCCCGATCGGTCTGCACAGCACCACCCGTTTTCTGCGCGCGCTGGGTGACTTGCTTGACCTCGACCCCGAGCCGTTCATCGAGCGCGAAAAACACAGCACCATCAAACCGATCTGGGACTTGTGGCGCTCGGTGACACAGGATTTTTTCGGCACGGCCAGTTTTGCGATCGTGGCCAATGAGACCTATGCCCGGGGCGTTCGTCATTTCCTTGAAGCTGAAATGGGGATGCCGTGCAACTTTTCGTTTGCGCGCCGAGCCGGCGCCAAACCGGACAATGCCGAAGTCCGCCGGATGATTGCCGAGAAGCCACCTCTGGTGATGTTCGGTAGCTACAACGAACGCATGTACATGGCCGAGTTGGGGACGCGCGCCATGTACATTCCCGCCTCTTTTCCCGGCGCGATCGTTCGCCGCCATACCGGTACGCCGTTCATGGGTTATGCGGGAGCGACCTACCTGGTTCAGGAAATCTGCAACGCGCTGTTTGATGCGTTGTTTCACATCCTTCCTTTGGGCACTCAGCTGGACCAGGTGGACGCAACGCCGGCCAGGCTGGCCGGGGCAGGCGAGCTGGCCTGGGATGTAGATGCCCAGCGCAGGTTGGAAGCCCACCTCGAAGGTCAGCCGGTGCTGGTCCGGATCTCGGCGGCCAAGCGGCTGCGTGATCTGGCTGAACAACACGCCAAACAGGGCGGTGAAGACCAGGTCCGAATCGGTCACGTTGAACGTGCCCTGGTCGACGGATTTTCTTGACATCTCCTTCACAGTCTGTATGATGTGAACTCAGGGAATGTCGCGATGTTTCGCGACTGGAGTCAAGAAATGAATAGCGGTTTTGCCGCATACGCAACAAGCCAGGTGACGGGTGCTTGAACTGACCGTTGCCACTGATCTGTCTGAAACCAAACAGTTTTTGACGTCAAGGCGCGCAGGCCCGATGCCGGTTGACGGTGTTGCGACGGGGTGTGCCTTGAAGCGCTCGTCCGTATGGAAGCTCCCTCCGAAGATTTCCTTTTCTGATTCTTTTTCCGCGTCGTCAGCTGTGAAAACCGACTGTGCGCGTGAACGATTTTCCAAAATTTGTCTTAGATCAACCGTACGACAGGAGCATTCCTGTAAAAAAGTACGTAACGAATCCGTCGAACCTTGACGGACAACGCCCGCCGCGGGGCCCATGCGCGGTACCGCCCCACCGAGGGTATTTCAAGGAGAAGGAAGTATGGACAAACAAGATCAGAACCAATCGATATCGGGTCTGAGCGAGCAGGAAGCCAAGGAGTTCCACAAGATCTTCGTTGTCAGCTTCATCGTGTTCGTGGCGATTGCGATCATCGCTCACATCCTGGCATGGCAATGGCGCCCCTGGCTGCCTGGACCGGAAGGTTACGCAGTCATTGACTCGGCCGCCTCTGCCGTCAGTTCCTTTATTTCATCCATAGCCTAGGAGACTCATTATGTGGCGTGTATGGCTTTTGTTCGATCCGCGGAGAGTCCTTGTGGCGCTGTTCACTTTCCTGTTCGCGTTAGCGATTCTCATCCACTTTGTACTGCTGAGCACCGACCGGTTCAACTGGCTGGAAGGCCCTGCAACCGGTGCAGCAACGGCACAAACCACGAGCGTCGTCTACGTTCGCGAAGAATCGGTCTAGTGTCCTCTCCGGCAGCGGGGGGTGCTGCTCCCCGCTGAACCGGCGTTACTCCATTTTTAGAGGCTCGGAGGTGCAGCCATGTCTATGTTGAGTTATGAGAAAAAATATCGTGTGCGTGGCGGCACCCTGATAGGCGGGGACCTGTTCGATTTCTGGGTTGGTCCCTTCTATGTCGGGTTCTTCGGCGTGACCACGCTGTTTTTTTCGATTCTTGGCACAACCCTGTTGATTTACGGCGCGGCCCTGGGGCCAACCTGGGTGCTGTGGCAGATCAATATCGCGCCGCCTGACCTCAGCTACGGTCTGGGCATGGCGCCGTTGAAAGAAGGCGGAATCTGGCAAATCGTGACGATGTGCGCGATAGGCGCATTTGTTTCCTGGGCTTTGCGTCAAGTCGAAATCTGCCGCAAGCTGGGAATTGGTTATCACGTGCCAATTGCCTTTGGTGCGGCCATCGTGGCTTATGTCACGCTGGTGGTTATTCGCCCGGTTCTCATGGGCGCCTGGGGACATGGCTTCCCTTACGGCATTCTGAGCCATCTGGACTGGGTATCCAACGTGGGTTATCAATACCTGCATTTTCATTACAACCCTGCTCACATGTTGGCCGTGACGTTCTTCTTCACGACCACGCTGGCGCTGGCGCTGCATGGTGGTGCGGTCCTGTCGGTTCTCAATCCTGGTGAAGGCAAGCCGATTGGCACGGCAGAACACATCAACAGCTTTTTCCGGGACACGATCGGCTATTCGATTGGTGAGCTCGGTGTCCATCGTCTGGGTTTGTACCTTGCGATTGCGTCTGGCTTGTTCAGCGCGCTTTGCATCGTGATCAGCGGCCCCTTCTGGACGCGCGGCTGGCCGGAATGGTGGAACTGGTGGCTTGAGCTGCCGATCTGGTCGTAAACCTGAAGGGATATTGTCGTCATGGCTGAAAATTGGAACATCTTTACGCGCGCCCAGGCACATGGGCCGATAGACTACGGCGTACCGCTCCCGAGCGGTAACGACCAGCGCCTCGGCAAACCATTCCACTCCAAGTTGCTGGGCTGGATTGGTGATGCTCAGATCGGGCCGATCTATCTTGGTGGTTACGGATTGGCGTCCATACTGACCGGGGTGATCGCAATCCAGATCATGGGCCTGAACATGTGGGCTTCCGTGGACTGGAGTCCGATCGAGTTCGTTCGCCAGTTACCCTGGCTTGCACTGGAGCCACCCGGGCCCGAATGGGGCTTGAGCCTGCCGCCGCTGAACGAAGGTGGCTGGTGGTTGCTGGCCGGGTTTTTCCTGACCGTCTCGATCCTGCTGTGGTGGATGCGGATGTACCGCAGAGCTCGCCAGCTGGGACTCGGGACGCACGTCGCCTGGGCCTTCATGGCAGCAATCTGGCTGTATCTGGTGCTCGGGTTCATCCGCCCGGTCATGATGGGTAGCTGGAGCGAGGCCGTACCATTTGGTATCTTCCCGCATCTGGACTGGACCACGGCGTTCTCGATCCGCTACGGCAACCTGTTCTA
>SKIE01000134.1 GCA_007116585.1 Wenzhouxiangella sp.
ATCGACACCCAGCCGGCGGGCGTGCTTGATGATGGATTCGGCATCAAGTGAAGCCGCAACCTCCATCTCGACGTTCAGGGCATGACCCAGCCCTTGCGCAGCGTCCTGACAGGCCTCGGCCACAAAGGCTCTGGCCTTGTCGCCGAACGGCCATGGGTTTTGAGCATGACCTTGGCAGGCAATCACTGCGCCGCGCAAATCCAGGCCTCTGTCAGGCACGAACCGGGCGCCAAGATCGTCCCCGTGAACCAGCAACAGCGCGGCTTGTCCTGCAGGCGGCTCCGGCAGGGTTTCGAGCGGCTGGCGTTCGTACGGCGCCTCATCATGAATCGGCTCGGCAACCTGGGCCAGGCCGGTCGGCCGGTAGCGGCCGTTGGTGTATTTCTCGATATTGTCCGGCCGGGCAAGATAGGTCTTGCCCCGGGTCTGGATACCAGCCACCCAGCGCCAGCTCAAAGTATTGGAGGCCGGATCGGCGTCGAGCAGATGGCGCAAGAAGAAATCGGCGCCCAGCGCCCAGGGCAGCTTGAGCGTGAAAATCCAGATCGAGGCAAACCACATCCGGACGTGGTTGTGCAGATACCCGCTAGTGACCAGCTCATGCGCCCAGTCGTCGAAACACTCGATGCCGGTGCGCCCCGACTCAGCCTCAGCCAGCGCGCGCGACAGGCCGGCGTTGGCCTCGATACGCTCGCGGTCACCGTCGCGCTCGGCCAGAAAGTCGCGCCAGACTTGAGGCCGCATCTGCAGCCAGCCCTTCCAGTAAGTGCGCCAGAACACCTCCTGGATAAACTTTTCGGCCTGTTCAGCCGTGTGCTGCTCCAGCACGGCGGCGACAGTCTCTCGCTCGCTCAGGATCCGGTGCCGGACATACGGCGAGAGCATGGACACGTTGGGCTGGCGGCCCGGGCCCGGGTCGGCGTTGCGCTCTGCGGCATAGGTACGACCGGCACTCGGCACGAACTCACCCAGGCGCTTCAGTGCAGCTTCACGGCCTGCAGGAAACAAATCCTGCGCAGTTGGAAAGTCGGAGGCGTCCATACTGATTCAGACTCTGGTGCAGCAAGACACCGGATTGTGCAGCCGGTAACGGCAGGGTGCCGTGACCGGCCCGGCAGATGCCGGTCAGTACAAGCGCTCGACGTAAGACTCGACCGGCTTGCGCGCGCGCTCATCGCCATCGTCAGCCCACTGGCGCGGCGGCAGTTCAGGGGCGGAAGGGGGCGCATCGCTGTAGGGAATTTGCGACAGGATATGGGCGATGCAGTTCAGGCGGGCATGGCGCTTGACGTCGGCATCCACAAAATACCACGGCGCAATCTCGGTATCGGTGTGCCTGACCATCTCGTCCTTGGCCTGCGAATAATCGGCCCAGCGTGAGCGCGCCTTGATGTCCATGGGCGAAAGTTTCCAGCGCTTGACCGGGTCTTCCACCCGCGCCAGCAAACGCCGCTCCTGCTCGCGCTCGCTGACCGAGAACCAGTA
The DNA here is from genome assembly GCA_007116585.1 of Wenzhouxiangella sp. The sequence continues at coordinate 1,486 of SKIE01000134.1, forward strand.
TTTGAGCAGATGAATACCGTCCTGAACCAGCATGTCCTCAAACTCGGGGCAGCTGTGCAGGAATTGCCGCACCTGTTCGTCGGTGGCAAAACCCATCACCCGCTCGACACCGGCCCGGTTGTACCAGGACCGGTCGAACAGGACAATTTCGCCGGCAGCCGGCAGGTGCTCGACGTAGCGCTGGAAATACCACTGGGTCTTTTCCCGATCCGACGGCACCCCCAGCGCCACGGTGCGCATGAATCGCGGGTTGGTCATATCGGTGATGCGCTTGATCACCCCGCCCTTGCCGGCCGCATCGCGTCCTTCGAACAGGATCACCACGCGACGCCCGGTCTCGGCCACACTGCGCTGCAGCTTGACCAGTTCCAACTGCAGGCGGCGCAGTTCCCGGGTGTAGGCCTTTTTCTTCAGCTTGCCCTTGCGGTTGTAATGCTCGGGACCAAAGCGACTATTTTCAGACAGCGGCTGCATCGCAATCTCCTCAGGTCAGCCGGCCAGGCCGAGCAGCACCTCGGCCAGCGCCTGCAAACGGCTCGCGGTAACACCACCGCGCGCATCGCTCAGCGAGGCCAGTTCGGCAGCATGCTCGCGCAGCGTGGTGGCAAGTGCTTCATCAACAACGCCATTGGCCTCGACCTGGTCAAGTACGTTCAGGATCTGCTCATGGCTGGACTCGGCCAGCTGCTGGCCGCGGGCCAACTGATCAAGGTAGGCTCGGGCAACCACCGGTTCGGCCGGCCACTCGACTTGATACTGCTGCTGAGGGTTGAAGATGTCGTCCGTGTCGAACAGGGCCGCTGCCCCAATTTCATTGGCGCTCAGATAATCGCCGGGCAGCAGCGAGAGCACGTCCAGCCCGCGCACGATCTCGGTTCCGAACACGCGGTTGCGGTACCAGTAAGACGACCAGAAGCCCGCGGTCACCAGGGCTTCCTCATCCACCGGGCCGCGGTCGAAGAAAGCGATCTCGAACGGGTTGGCCGAATCAGTGAAGTCAAACACCGAGATGCCGCCCTGGTACCAGGACTGCACCATGATGTCGCGCCCCGGCACGGGAATAAGCGAGCCGTTGTGAGCAACGCAGTTTTCCTGCTCGGTCTGGGGTGCCGGCATCTTGTAATAGCTGCGGAAGACCAGGCGGTTGTCGACGATGTCGTAGATCGCGTTGGCGCCCCAGTTGATCGGATCCGACGCACGGCAGCGCGGCCGCGTGCCGCCGCCCCACTCATCAGTAAACAACACCGTGGTGCCGTCGTTGTTGAAGGTGGCCGAATGCCAGTAGGCAAAGCCGGGATCGACGACTGCATCAATGCGTTCCGGGTTCACCGGATCGGAAATGTCGAACAGAATGCCGTTGCCGGAGCAGGCACCCGCGGCCAGGTTAAGTTCCGGGAATACGGTGATGTCGTGGCAGTGATTGGTCTCAGCCGAAGTCTGGGTGCCGGGGCCGTGATCGCCCCGCTCCCATAGTCCCGCCAGGATGCCGGTATCCGGGTCGGCGAATACCGCCGGGCTATGAATGATGCGTGCATCCTGCGGACGGTCGACCGGAATCTCGATCACGTCGATCCTGAACAGCGCCGTGCCCTCGTCACGCCAGGGCGATTCATCGACGCAGCCCGGCAGCTCGTCTTCTTCACGGACAAAGGAAATGCCCGAGTTGTAGACGATCAGACGACCGTCTTCGCCCGGACCTGCGGCCACGGTGTGCGTATGCGAGCCGCGGCAGGTCTGCACCTGGCCGACCTGCACCGGCATGTGCCGGTCGCTGATATCGAAAATGCGCAGGCCGCGAAAGCGCTCTTCGCTGACAGGATCGGCCACACCTTTCAGACCGCAGTCGACCCGACCACGGTTTTGCTCGACCGACAGAATCAGCAGATCGCCCACGATGGAGACATCACCCTGCCCGCCCGGACAGACCACGGACGACAGCAACGCCGGCTGATCCGGATCGGCAATGTCGTACAGCATGAAACCGTGGTAGTTGCCGACCACCATCAGGTCGCCGGCAAAGGCCAGATCGGTGTTGGCGAAGTCCAGCAGCGCCGGCCGGCTTCGATCCAGCGCCTCGGGCGAAACCTCCTCATCGTCTGCGCCGTTCAGTTCGGCAAGGCGCGCCGGCGGCAGGGCAGCGGGATTTTCCGGATCGAAAAAACCCTCCGGCTTGGGCAGGGAGGCGGTCAATTCCAGATTCCAGATCGCGTGGCCTGCGTCGCGAAAGCCGGCCTGCAGGCCCACTCGCGGGTCAACGCTGTAGCTGGCCAGCATCACGGTCATGCGGTCGATTTCGGCGGTCTGGTCGTTCTTGACGTCAGTCACAAACTCAAACAGGGCGGGATCCTGCGCCGCGCCGCGCTCGTCCAGCAGGTCCTCGACCATCACCAGCGCCCCGCG
>SKIE01000064.1 GCA_007116585.1 Wenzhouxiangella sp.
CGCGCGAAGCGGACATGACCTGTTCAGGGTGTGCGCCGATCTCAGCGGCGCGTCGCAAAGTCGATAAAAGAGGAAATCGAGCATGTTTGTGAATCGCCAGTTTGCCGTTGGCTGTCTTGCCCTGATGCTGTCCGCACCGTTGATCGCCGATGAGCGCTTGCAGAATGTGATCAACGATCCTGATCGTCCCACGGCACAAGCTGAACGTGATGAGTACCGGAACCCTTTGGAAACCCTCCAGTTTTTTGGATTGCGCCCCGACATGACCGTGGTCGAACTGTCACCGTCGGCGGGCTGGTACACGGAGATTCTTGGTCCGTATCTTCGGGATGAAGGCCATCTGGTGGCTGCCCACTGGAATATGGACGGCGACAACGTGCCGGATTTCTACGTTCGGATTCGGGGCCAGTTCGAAGAAAGAATTGCCGACACTGATCGTTTTGGTGATATCGAACTCATCGCGTTTGATCCACCGACGTTGACTGAGCTGGGCGCGCCCGGCAGTGCCGATCTGGTGCTGACTTTCCGAAACGTGCATGGCTACAAGCGAGCAGGAACCTTTGGTGATGTGCTGGATGCGGCTCATGCCGTGCTCAAGTCCGGCGGAGTGCTGGGCTTGGTTGGGCATCGATTGCCCGAAGATCGTGAACAGGACCCGGAAGCCCGCTCCGGCTACGTGCATCAGAGCTGGGTTGTGGCCATGGCCGAGTCGCATGGGTTCCGTCTGGACGCCAGTTCCGAGATCAACGCCAATCCGCGCGATACGGCAGACCATCCCTCCGGCGTCTGGAGTCTGCCGCCCGGACTGCGCGATGGCGAAGAGACCGCCGATGAATTTCGCGCTATTGGTGAGTCCGACCGTTTCACGCTGCGTTTTGTCAAACGCTGAAAAATAGTGCGCTGCACCTGTCCGGCCGCGCACGAGCGCGCGGCCCGGCACTTCACGGCGCGTTGTTGGCACGGCGTTAATCTAGCAGTCAATTGGATTTTCCTATGGCTGTTATGAGCGATCTCCTGCAACTGGTCTACGCCAGCAAATCGAACTTCGAAAACATGAGCGCGGTCGGAGGCATGCATCCCGAGGTGCAGGAAATACTTCAGCAGTCGCGTCGCAACAACGAACTCAAAAACATTGGCGGCATGCTCTGTTACGGAGACGGCTATTTCTTCCAGTGTTTGGAGGGGAGCCGGTCTGCGGTTGAGCGACTCTACGACCGAATTCTTCAGGACGATCGTCACCGCGACGTGACTTTGCTGGCCAAGCGGCCGGTGCAGAACCGAATGTTTCAGTTGTGGAACATGAAATTCCTTAACGTTGATCGGCGCATTCGGCGTTTGTTGAAAGTTGACAGCCTTGAAGCATTTACGCCACACCAGTTCAGCGATCTGCTGGTCGATCGCATGCTGGAGGAAATGCGGGATGCGGCTGAAAACCGGCCACCCATGCCGCTCAGCCGTCAACGCACGGGCACCGGGGCACGGCAGGCGGGTGCGACCCGCGAGTTGATGCCAGGGCTGATGTTCGCCACAACCGCCGGCGTCATCGCGATTCTGGCCGGTTTCATGCTGGCCGGCTTGCTCTAAGTAAGCTCGTCCGAACACCGCCGCCGACCCGCGGCGCTGGCAGTCGGAGCGCTTCTGGGCGACAATTCGGTCCATGAGCACTCCCAGCCTGCTATCTCCCGCCTTTGAACAAGTACCGCTGCGTGAATATGCCGAGCGGGCCTATCTCGACTACGCCATGTATGTGGTGCTGGATCGGGCCTTGCCGCATGTCGGCGACGGTCTGAAACCCGTTCAGCGCCGCATCATCTACGCGATGAGTGAGCTGGGCCTGTCGGCCGCCTCAAAGCACAAGAAATCCGCCCGGACTGTGGGCGACGTCATCGGCAAGTTCCATCCTCACGGCGACTCGGCTTGTTATGAGGCCATGGTGCTGATGGCTCAGCCATTTTCCTATCGCTACCCGCTGGTCGACGGGCAGGGCAATTTCGGCTCCCCGGATGACCCCAAGTCGTTTGCCGCGATGCGCTACACCGAGTCGCGCCTGGCCCCTTACGCACGCACGCTGCTGGCCGAGCTGGGTCAGGGCACGGTGGACTGGGTGCCCAACTTCGATGGCACGCTCAAGGAGCCCAGGCTGTTGCCGGCCCGTTTGCCCAACCTGTTGCTCAACGGTGGGCAAGGCATTGCAGTCGGCATGGCGACCGATATTCCGCCGCACAATCTGCGCGAGGTGGTCGCGGCCTGCGTTCGGCTGCTGGAGAAAAAGACCAGCAGCGTGGCCGAGTTGTGTGAGCATATTCAGGGTCCGGACTTCCCCACGGGTGGGGAAATCGTTACCCCCCGAGAGGACATTCTGGTCGTCTATGAAACTGGTCATGGCGGCATTCGGCAGCGCGCCGTGTGGGAGCGGGAAGGCGAGGAAATCATCATCACCGCGCTGCCGCATCAGGTCTCGCCGGCCAAGGTGCTGGAGCAGATCGCGGCGCAAATGCAGGCCAAGAAGCTACCGCTGGTGGCCGATCTTCGGGATGAGTCCGACCATGAGCATCCCACCCGCCTGGTGATCGTGCCGCGCAGCAATCGGGTCGATATCCAGGCGCTGATGGATCATTTGTTCGCCACGACTGATCTGGAGAAGTCGATCCGGGTCAACCTCAATGTGATCGGCAATGATGGCCGGCCCGGGGTGCGCAATCTTAGAGAGCTGCTGCTGGAGTGGCTGGACTACCGTCGGGCCACGGTCGTTAAGCGCCTGGAGTTCCGGCTTGACCAGGTGGTTGACCGGCTGCACGTGCTCGACGGCCTGCTGATCGCCTTTCTCAATATCGATGAGGTGATCCACATCATCCGCACCGAGGATGAGCCCAAGCCTGTTCTGATGGCGCGCTTTGGTCTGACCGGCACTCAGGCCGAGGCCATCCTCGAACTAAAGCTGCGTCATTTGGCGAGGCTGGAAGAGGTGAAGATCCGCTCTGAACGAGATGAGCTGGAGGCCGAGCGTGCGCAGCTCGAAGCACTGCTGGACTCGCCCAGAAAGCTGACCCGCCTGATGCGCGACGAACTGCTGGCCGATGCGGAGAAATACGGCGATGAGCGGCGTTCCCGGCTGGTGCAGCGGGAGGTGGCCCAGGCGCTCAAGGAAACCGACCTGGTCGCCTCCGAGCCGGTGACGGTGGTGCTCAGTGAACAGGGCTGGGTGCGGGCCGCCAAGGGCCACGATATCAAGCCCGAGGAGTTGAATTATCGATCCGGCGATGCTTTCCTGGCCGCGGCGCGTGGGCGCAGCAATCAGCCGGTGTGTTTCGTCGATTCCACCGGGCGCAGTTATTCGCTGCCGGCCCACGAACTACCCAGCGCGCGCAGCCTGGGCGAGCCGCTGACCGGGCGCTTTTCGCCGCCGGCCGGTGCCGGTTTCTGTACGCTCGCCAGCGGGGCGGCGACGGATCAGATTGTGGTCGCCAGTGACGCAGGCTACGGCTTTGTGACGCGCCTTGAGGCCCTGCATAGTCGGCAAAAAGCGGGTAAGCAACTGCTGACTTTGCCGGCCGGGGCCGGCGTGCTGCCGCTTGCGCCAGTGGCCGACGCCGAAGACGGCGTGCTGGTTGCCGCTACAACCGAGGGCTACCTGCTGGCGTTTTATCTGAACGAGCTGCCGGAGCTGTCCCGGGGCAAGGGCAACAAGCTGATCAACATACCGCCCAAGGCGCGCCAGGGTGGTGAGAAAGTCGCCGGCGTGATTGCCTTGGCCCAGGGCCAGGATTGCCTGGTCTGGGCGGGTCAGCGCTATCTGCGTTTGAGCTGGAGCGATACCGAAAACTACTGGGGTGAGCGCGCCCAGCGCGGCCGTAAACTGCCCAGGGGCTTTCAGAAAGTCAG
>SKIE01000179.1 GCA_007116585.1 Wenzhouxiangella sp.
CACCCAGCCCAGCGCGCCGGCGTGGACGTGGCCGATGGTCCAGTCGGTGTAGTGCGACAGCGCGTTGACCGTCTTGATCGACATCATCGGCCCTTCAAAAGTCGACATGCCGTAGAACGACAGGGCAACGATCATGAAACGCAGAATCGGGTCGGTACGCAGTTTGTGCCAGGCACCGGAGAGGGTCATGATGCCGTTGATCATGCCGCCCCAGCTGGGTGCGAGCAGCATCAGCGAGAACACCATGCCCAGGGTCTGGACCCAGTCAGGCAGGGCGGTGTAGTGCAGGTGGTGCGGACCGGCCCACATGTAAATGGCAATCAGCGACCAGAAGTGGACGATCGACAGCCGGTAGGAATACACCGGCCGTCCGGCCTGCTTGGGCACGAAGTAATACATCATGCCCAGGAATCCGGCGGTCAGGAAGAAGCCGACCGCGTTATGGCCGTACCACCATTGCACCATGGCATCGACCGTGCCGGAGTAGATCGGGTAGGAGTGGGTCAGGCTGGTCGGAATGGCCAGATTGTTGACGATATGCAGCACCGCCACGGTCAGGATGAAGGCGCCGAAGAACCAGTTGGCCACGTAAATGTGCTTGACCTTGCGCTTGACGATGGTGCCGAAGAACACGACCGCGTAAGACACCCAGACCACCGCAATAAGAACAGCCAGCGGCCAGATCAGCTCAGCGTATTCCTTGCCCATGGTCAGTCCCATTGGCAGGGTGATGGCCGCACCGACAATGACCAGTTGCCAGCCCCAGAAAGTGAACGAGGCCAGCCCGTCGGAAAACAGCCGGGTATGGCAGGTGCGCTGCACGCAGTAATAGCTGGTCGCAAACAGGGCCGAACCGCCGAAGGCAAAGATCACGGCGTTGGTGTGCAGCGGACGCAGGCGGCCGTAGCTCAGCCACGGGATTTCCCAGCCCAGGCCGGGCCAGATCAGCTGGGCGGCAATGAAGACGCCAACCAGCATGCCGACAATGCCCCAGACCACGGTCATCACGGCAAACTGCCGCACAACCTTGTCGTTATAGGTGCTTGCTTGATTCACGGAAATGTCCCTCGGAAAGAAGATGCGCAAAAGATGCGTTAAATATTCGCCATTTCGACCGTGTGAAAAATTGACCTGTATCAATTTTTGCTAATTTACTGCCGGTTCAATTTGACCGAGCCCCTATAATCAAGGGCTTCTTTATTTCGGGGCCGCCACCGACGACGTGAGCAAAGGGCGCATTTCTGCTGCCGACTGGCTGGTGACCGAGTCCGTGCGTCTTTACGAAGAGCGCCACGGCCGCCAGCCCGACGATGAAACGGCCAATGTGCTGGCGCGCGAAACCGGCGGGACTTTTGCCGAGCGCCTGGTGCGCCGGGCGCTGGCCCTGCCGGCGGTTGCTGCACTGCGCCGGGATCTGGCCAGTCTGCGTCGTTTGCTGCGCCAGCTCGCCGTGCTGTTGCTGGTGCTGGGCACGCTGGCCGGCGTGGTGGCAGCCTTGTCCAGCGCCAGCGCGCGCGAGGTCGACGTCCTGCTGGCCGCGGCCTCGCTGCTGTTGCTGCCCGGCCTGCTTCTGATTGGCTGGGTGATGGTGATTACCTTGACCCGGCCCGGCACCGCGGCGCCCGGGGTTGGCCGCGGCCTGCTCGGGTTCGGCTTGCGCCGGCTCGGGCCCCGCATGCTCTCAGGCCCGCTGGCGGCCGAAGCGATTGCGGCCAACGCCGGCCTGCTGCTGAGCCGGCCCGGGCGCTGGCTGCTGGGCACGCTGACCCATGCCTTCTGGGCGCTCTACAGCCTGGCCGCGCTGATTACTCTGACCCTGTTGTTCAGCATTGCCCAGTACGACTTGAGCTGGGGCACAACGCTGCTCACCGACGAGACCGTGATCACCCTGATCCAGGGCCTGGCCCACCTGCCGGCCTGGATTGGTCTGATCGAGCCGCCATCGGCTGAGTGGATTCTGGCCGGACGGGCCGGACAGGAGACCGGTGCAGTGCGCGCTGAATGGGCCCGGTTTCTGCTGATGCTGGTGGCCGTCTACGGCCTGCTGCCGCGGCTGGTGTTGCTGGCCTTTTGTGCCTTGCTGGCGTCCCGCGGGCTCCGGCGGATGGATCTTGATACCCGCCGCCCCGGGTATCTGCGCCTGGCCGGCACGCTGGTGGCCGATGGCGAAGTCGAAACCCGCGGCCGGCGCCCCGATGCGGCCGATCCGGTCCAGCGCAAGCGCCCGGCCCGCGCCACCGGCCCGCCCGTGCTGATCGGCGTGGAGCTGGAGCGGGCCGAGTGGCCGCCGGAGATACCCGACTTGACCGTGCGCGCACTCGGCCGTGCCGACACCCGCGCCCAGCGCGCCGCGCTGCTGGCGGCGGTCGAGTCGCTGGACATGCCGCCACCGGCCCTGATCGCGCAGTGCTCGGCGTTGCGCACGCCCGATGAAGGCACGGCGCGGTTTTTGCTTGGCCTGGCCGAGGCCGGGCAGACCGCGCTGGTGCTGTGGCTGGATGAGCTGGACGGTTTGCGCGACCGCGCCGGCGAACTGGCCGAGCGCCAGGCCGACTGGCGCAGCCTGGCCGAGCGCACGGGCGCCAGTCTTGTCGTGCTTGACGCCGACCAGCCCGATGCTGACGCCCTGGCCGAACTCCAGCAGGCGGCAGGGCAGGCCGCATGAGCACAAAGCCGCTGCCAGTGCTGGACATGGCCGTGGTCGGGCACACCAACACCGGCAAGACCTCGCTGGTGCGCACCCTGCTGCATCGAAGAGATTTCGGCGACATCCGCAATCGCGGCGGCACCACGCGCCAGGTCGCCTCTGCTCCGCTGCTGGTCGATGGCACGACGCTGATTCGCCTTTATGACACCCCGGGCCTGGAAGATGCGCCGGGCCTGATCGATTGGCTGGACGAGCGCTCGGGCGCGCGTCACGACGGGCCAGAACGCATCCACAGCCTGCTGACCGACAACGAAGCCCGGGCCCGTTTCGATCACGAGGCGCGCGTGCTTGACCTGATGCTCAACGTCGACGTGGCGCTGTATGTCATCGATGTGCGCGAGCCGGTGCTGGAAAAGTATCTGGATGAACTGGCCGTGCTGAGCCTGTGCGGCTGCCCCATGCTGGCCGTGCTCAATTTCATCGCCAGCGATGCCAGCCGCGAAGAGCAGTGGCGCGACGCGCTGGCCCGCATCGGCCTGCACACCGTGCTGGCGTTCGATGCCGTCATCCGCGATCCGGCCACCGAGCAGCGCCTGTTTGCCAAGCTGGCCGCAACGCTTGACCGATTCGCGCCCACGCTGGAGGCTTGGGTGACGGCACGCGAGCGCGAAGAGCAGGCGCGGTCGTCTGCGGCCGCCGCCGCCATCGCCGACCTGTTGATCGACGTGGCCGCCGCACACCGCCTGGCGCCGCTGCACGCCGACGATGAACGGAAACAGGCCCTGACGGCCCTGCGCGGCGCCGTTCGCGAGCGCGAACAGGCCTGCGTGGCCACCCTGCTGGACCTGTATCGCTTCGGCCGCGACGACTATGCCGACGATGACCTCCCGCTCAGTCAGGGCCGCTGGTCCGAAGACCTGTTCGACCCCGACACCCTGCGCTACCACGGCATCCGCACCAGCGGCCATATCGGCGCCGGGGCGGGTGCGGGGGCCGTGGTGGATGTCGCGACCGGGGGCTTGAGTTTGGGGGCAGGCACCCTGGTCGGTGCCGCCATGGGTGCTGGTGTCGGCGTTGTGCGCGGTTTCGGAGACCGCATTGGTGATCGCCTGCGCCGGCGCGAGCGCCTGATGATCGACGACCCCACGCTGCGTCTGCTGGCCTGGCGCCAGCTTGAACTGCTGGCCGGCCTGCGCCGCCGCGGCCACGCCAGCCAGGCCCCGCTGCCCA
>SKIE01000148.1 GCA_007116585.1 Wenzhouxiangella sp.
TCTTTCTGGCCGGCGGGCCTGGCCAGTCGGCCCGCGAAACTCTGCCGATCATGCGCCATGCGCTGCGCGACATCAACCGGCAGCGCGACCTGATTTTTCTCGACCAGCGCGGCACCGGCGGATCGAACAAGCTGTCCTGCGAATTCGTCGATGACGGCGAGGCCTGGCTGGACCCATCGCACGAGCAGCAGTTGGAGCAGCTGAACGAATGCCGCCGGCAGTGGGATGCCGAACTGCCGCACTACACCACCCTTGATGGCGCGCGTGATCTGGAAGCGCTGCGCGAACACTACGGTTTCGAGCAGGTCAACCTGATCGGCGGTTCCTACGGTACGCGCATGGCGCAAGTCTATTTACGCATGCACCCGGAACGGGTGCGCAGCACGATCCTCGACGGCGTTGTGCCCAGCCGGCTGCGCCTGGGCTCGGAGCACGGCCTGATGCTGGACCAGGCGCTGCAGCGCCTGTTCGAGGCCTGCTCAAATGAACCTGAATGCAACGCTACATTTCCGGATCTGGCCGAGGCTTTTGCCGAACTCAAGGCCAAGTTTCCCGATCACGAAGACGGGCCGCTGATCACCGTCACCCATCCGCGCGAAGGCACCGCTGTCGAACTGCGCTTCACCCGCGCCATGGTGGCCTCCGCGCTGCGCTTTCTGGCCTACAGCCCGCAAAGCCAGGCCATGATTCCTTATCTTGTCCATGAGGCGGCCACCACCGGGGACCCGACCCGGCTGGCCAGTCAGGCCCTGATCGTTACCGACCAGATGGCAGAAGCGATCGCGGTGGGCTTGAACTTCGCGGTCGGCTGCAGCGAAGACTGGCCGAACTGGCCCGATATGCCTGAACAGGAGTCGACGCTGTTGGGCAACTCGATGCGCGAGATGTATGACCTGATTTGCACCGACTGGCCGCGCGGCGATGTGCCGGACGATTTCTTCGAGCCCTTCGACAGCGACGTACCGACGCTGCTGCTGTCCGGCGAACTTGATCCAGTCACGCCGCCCGAATATGGTGCCGAGGCCAGCGCCCAGTTCTCCAACAGCCTGCATTTGATTGCCCGCGGGCGCGGGCACATCGTGCTGACGCAGCGCTGTATCAGCGGCATCGCCACCGCCTTTGTCGAGTCCGCGTCGTTCGACGACCTCGACACGGTGTGCATGGAGCGCCTCGGCCCGGAGCCTTTTTTCCTTAATCTGCTGGGGCCTGCGCCATGATTGCAACCCAGGGCCTGCGCAAGACCTTTGACAAGGGCCGTGTGGTGGCGGTCGACGATGTCAGCTTTACCGCCCGCGACGGGCAGATCACCGGCCTGCTGGGGCCAAATGGAGCGGGCAAAACCACGACGCTGCGCATGCTCTACACCCTGCTCAAGCCCGATGCAGGCAGCATGCGTATCGACGGCATTGACCCGGAAGCCGAGCCGCTGCAGGTCAAGCGCGCGATGGGCGTCGTGCCCGACTCGCGCGGACTCTACGACCGGCTCAGCGCGCGCGAAAACATCGCTTACTACGGCCGGCTGCAAGGCCTGGACAAAGCCAGCATCAGCCGGCGCATCGATGAACTGGCGACAGTCATGGACATGCATGAATTCATCGACCGGCGCACCACCGGGTTCTCGCAGGGCCAGCGGGTCAAGGTGGCCATTGCCCGCGCCCTGATCCATGACCCGCGCACGGTGCTGCTGGACGAACCGACCAACGGACTCGACGTCATGACCACCCGGGCCCTGCGCGGCTTCCTGCGCCAGCTCAAAAACGAGGGCCGCTGCGTGGTGCTCTCGACCCACATCATGCAGGAGGTGGCCGCGCTGTGCGATCGCATCGTCATCATCGCCAAGGGGCGAGTGGCCGCGGAAGGCACTGCTGATGAACTGCTGCGCCGCTCGGGCCGGGACAATCTCGAGGACGCGTTTGTGCAGCTGATCGGTTCGGACGAGGGGCTGCTGGCATGATGCAGGTTTTTTTCAAGGAAGTGCTCGACAACCTGCGCGATCGCCGGGTCATCTTGAGCACACTGGTCCTCGGCCCGCTGCTCGGGCCGGTGATTTTCGCGGTCATGATCTCGTTCATGACCCGGCAGGCCACCGAGCGCATGGAAGCGCCGCTGGAACTGCCGGTCATCGGCGCTGAACACGCCGCCTCCCTGATCGGCTTTCTCGAACGCGAGGGCGCGATCATCAAGGACTCGCCCAGCGATCCCGAAGGCGCCGTGCGGCGCGAGGAAGAAGAAATCATCCTGCGCATCCCGCCGGAGTTCGGCGAGGCCTGGACCGCCGGCCGACCCGCGCCGGTGGAGCTGATTGCCGACCAGTCTCTGCGCTACACGGGCACAACCATTTCCCGGGTGCGCGGCTATCTCAACGCCTACTCATCTCAGATCAGTCAGAACCGACTGCAGATTCGCGGGGTGCATCCGGATCTCACCCGGCCGCTGCAGATCTCGGTGGTTGATCTTTCAACGCCGGAGTCACGCGGCGGCATGCTGCTGGCGTTTCTGCCGTACTTCATCATGATCACGGTATTCATGGGCTCGATGCACATGGCCACCGACACAACGGCCGGGGAGCGCGAGCGAAAATCCCTGGAGCCGCTGCTGATCAATCCGCTGCCGCGCTGGCAGATCATGGCCGGCAAGCTGCTGGCGACGACCTTCTTTGCCTTGCTCACCCTGGCGCTGGGGCTGGTGGCGTTTGTCTTTGCCATGGGCTTTCTGCCCACGGCCGATATGGACATGGCACTGAATCTGGACTTCCGGGTTGCGGCCTGGGCGTTTGTGCTGGTCTCGCCGGCCGCGCTGCTGGCCGCTGCGCTTTTGATCATCCTGGCCTCGTTCGCCAAGAGCTATCGCGAGGCGCAAAGCTATATGGGCATGGTCATCCTGATTCCCATGGTGCCGAGTTTCTGGATCATGGTCGATCCGACCCGGACCGAGACCTGGATGACCCTGGTGCCTTTGCTGAGCCAGAATGTCCTGATCCTTGAGCTGGTCCGCGGCGAGCCAATCAATATGGCGTGGATGGCGCTCTCACTGGGCTCGACGCTGGCACTGGCGCTGCTGCTGGCGGCCGTGGCCGGCACGCTCTACAACCGACCGAAGCTGATTTTTACCTCCGACTGAGCCCCGGTTGCGGAGATCCGGTTGAGCGGGCACGCCAGCGTTGGGCGGAGTTCGACCTCGCCTCCAGCGACTTGTCCGAACGCCAAGCTACGCTTGCCGCCCGGATTCCCTGCGCTACTTGACTTGAGCGGGGCTCGCCTCAACTCACTCCGGGCCTGACGGCCCTGCGTTCAGACACACGGCGAGCCTTTTCCGCTCGAGCCTGTGTTGCTCGGCTGCGTCGAAGTCGCCGAGGTCGAACTCCGCCCAACGCTGGCGTGCCCGCTTAACCGAAGGATTGTTTGGACCGATCAGCGCTTCGGCGGCCAGGGGAAAAAGGCCGAGGTGGTGCGCTGATATTCGCGGTAGGCCTCACCGCGCGATTTCAGCGACTGCTTCTCGGTGTAGGGAATGCCGGTCACCCGATACAGGAACAGCAGCATCAGCACCGGACCCAGCCAGGCGATCCACTGCTGCGGCGCGCCCATCGCGATCAGCGGATAGCTGAACCAGTGCAGCCACTCGAAGAAGTAGTTCGGATGGCGGGAGTAGCGCCACAAACCGACCTGACAGACCTTGCCGCGGTTGGACGGATCCTGCCGGAACGCGGCCAGCTGGCGATCGGACAATGACTCACCGCCCAGACTGACGAACCAGACCAGCACGCCCAGCACCACCCAGACCGTCAAATCACCCGACGGATCGTTCGCAACAACCCAGGCCGGCAGCGAAAACAGCCAGGCCACCAGGGCCTGACCCATGAAAA
>SKIE01000288.1 GCA_007116585.1 Wenzhouxiangella sp.
TGTTGAAGCGCCTCCTGGCAGAGCGCTGCCTGATTCAAATCCGGCATCCAGCCTCCAATGAAGCCCACGTTTCCGCCCTGCTCGGCCTGAAGCCGCCCCAGGGCCTGTACCTCGACGCGCCAGTGGACTCGGTCATTGATCTGTACCGAAAAGGCGATGCGCTTGAAGTCCACTCGGACCTCAAGGGCACGGCCGTGCGGTTTGCCACCCGACTGCAATTGTTCAGCCGCTACGAGGGCTATCCGGCACTGCTGTGCGACTGGCCCAAAGAAGTGCATTACCATGAGCGGCGCAACAGCTTCCGCGTGCGGGTGAGTGGCGAGGGGACCCGAGCGCAGCTGTCGCAACGTGATAGCGGACAGGCCTTCGATGCGCGCCTGGTCGACCTGTCGCTGGGCGGATTCGGCGCGCTCGTGGAGCAAGGCGCTCATCTTGAAACGCGTGAAGTGCTAGACTGCGAGCTTGATCTGGGCGAGACCAGTCTGTCCGTAGAGGCGACTGTGCAAAGTTTCGAGGCCGCAGCCGGCACCCGGTTTTTCCGGCTTGGCGCACGTTTCATGGACATTGGTCCTGGTCAGGAACGACAGTTGAGCAAACTGGTGCTGGAACTGGAGCGTCAAGCCATCATGAACGACCGCGGGCGCTAGTTTTCCCGTCACCAGGCGCTCGACTCCCCAGCTCCACCGCAACCACCAACCGGGCAGCCGCTTCAGTCATGAGCACACAATTTCCTGTTGGACCACCGGGCGAGCCCGCAGACCGGGATGATGGCCCGGACACCATGGTCTATCTGGCCCGACAGCCGATTTTTGATGACCAGCAGGGCATCTACGGCTACGAACTGCTGTTCCGCGATTCCAAGGAGAATCGAGCCCATCTGGATGAGGACGATGCCGACCAGGCGACGGCGACCTCAAAGCTGATGCTCAACACCATGATGGAGCTGGACCTGGGCCGTCTGGTCGGCGACAAGCGCGCCTTTTTCAACCTCGACGAGCAGTTCCTTCTGGCCGGCACGGACCTGCCCTTCAGCAGCGAGCATATCGGCATTGAAATCATTGAAGACGTGCCGGTCAACGACGAGACCGTCGCCGCCGTCGCCCAACTGGCCATACTGGGCTATACCATTGCGCTGGACAACTTCACCTGGCGCGACGGCATCAAGCGGTTCCTGGAGCATGCCGATCTGGTCAAGATCGACATACTGGCCCATGACGTCATGGAACAGATCGAAATCATCAAGCGGCTCAAGGGCCACGATGTGACGATGATCGCCAAGTCCGTGGAAACGCGGGCCCAGTTCGAGCAGTGCCGCCGGCTTGGGTTCCGCTACTTCCAGGGATTTTTCCTGTGCCGCCCGACGACCATGACGGCCAAGCGCCTGCCGGAAAGCAAGATGAACGTCATGCGGCTGATCCAGAAGCTGCAGGATCCGGACGTCGCGCCGGAAGAACTCGAGGCCATCATCCGCAACGACGTGGCGCTGCACTACCGTCTGCTGCGCACGGTCAACTCGGCGTATTACGGCCTGTCGGTCAAGATCAAGTCCATCCAGCATGCCGTTGTCTATCTGGGCATTCCCGCCATTCGCAGCTGGGCGCGCCTGCAGGTGATGGCCGGCGTCGATGACCGGCCCAGCGAACTCATGCGCCTGGCCCTGATCCGCGCCCGGATGTGCGAGTTATTGACCAGTCAGATGGCCAAGGCGACCCAGGACAGCGCCTTTACCGCGGGCTTGTTTTCGCTGCTGGATGCACTCATGGACACACCCATGGACGAGGTCATTGGCCTGCTGCCGCTGGAAGATGACCTGGTCGACGCCCTGGTGCGCCGTGAGGGCCCCTTTGGGCGCCTGCTCAAAACAGTCGTGAGCTATGAACGCGGCCAATGGGACGACATCAACGAAGAACTGTTCCCGGTCGAGCGTTTGCGCCGCAGCTACCTGGAAGCCGTGTCCTGGGCGACTGACCAGTACCTGGCTCTGACCGAATAAACCGCGTTTCGATGACATCGACAAACCGGGGCCCGCTCGCAACCGAGTCTGAACGGGCGCAGGCGGATAACGCCGTCACCCATGCGCACCTGATTGCCGACGGCGACGCGCTGGATCAGGCCAGCGAGAGCTGGCTGGGTGCACCAGCCCTGGGCATCGATACCGAGTTTGTTCGGGAGCGGACTTTTTTCCCCCGACCCGGCCTGGTTCAGGTCAGCGAGGGGCAGAATGTCTGGCTTCTGGATGCGACGCTGCTGCCAGACATGCCGTCGCTTGCCGCCACGCTGGAAAACACGGCGCAGACCAAGGTGCTGCACAGCGTTGGCGAAGACCTGGAAATCTTTGATCTGCTCACCGGCACCCTGCCCGACCCGCTGTTCGATACACAGATCGCGGCCGCCTTGCTGGGCTACCCGCTGCAGTGCCGTTATGAACAACTGGTGACCGAAACACTCGGCGTTGATCTGGCCGGCGGCAAGGCGCGCTCCAACTGGTGCAAGCGGCCGCTGGCCAGGGATTTGCTGGTCTACGCCGCCCAGGACGTGGTCTGGCTACCCAGACTTCACGCCCACCTGGCCGAACGCCTGGAACAGACCGGCCGGCTGGCCTGGCTGGAAGAGGACTGCGCTCGCCTGGTCCAGAAGGCGCGCGACGGTAACGGTCGCCGACCTCTGATGCGGGTCAAGGGCGCAGGCCGATTGCCCGACGCGGCCCTGGCCAGGCTCGACCGGCTGGCTGAATGGCGTGAGGAGATTGCGCGCCGGCGAGACCTGCCGAGGAGTTTCGTCATTCGCGATGACGATCTGCTCCGCTTGGCCGAGTGCAACAATAAAAGCGGCCTGCAAAGCGCGCTGCAATCCCTGCCCCACCCCGTTCAGCGCCGCCATGGCGACGATCTGAAAGCCCTGCTGTCGGCCAGCGCCGACACCGATTTCCAGCGTCCTGCGGAACTGATCCCGCTGGACAACGAGCAACGCGACTGGATCCGGCAGGCGCAGCAATCGGTCGGCGAACTGGCCCGCGAGCTCGGACTCGAGGCCGCCATGATTGCCAGCAAGCGCGAACTGACCCGCCTTGCCCGCGGCGAGCGTCCGTCCTGGTTGCAAGGCTGGCGTGGGCCGCTGCTGCAGGGGCGGCTTCAGTGGTGATCTCTGCTACCATTTCGGTCTGACTTATTTGACCGGCCTCGGTAGCTCAGGGGATAGAGCAGCCGCCTCCTAAGCGGCAGGTCGCAGGTTCGAATCCTGCCCGGGGCGCCAATAAAAACATCAACGAGGACAACAGCATGGCCATGCTGCAAGGCAAAAAAGCCCTGATCGTCGGCGTTGCCAGCCCGCGTTCCATCGCCTGGGGCATCGCCGAAGCGATGCATCGCGAAGGTGCCGAACTGGCCTTTACCTATCAGAACGACAAGCTCAAGTCCCGGGTGGAGAAGATTGCCGCCCAGACCGATTCCGATATCGTCCTGCCGCTGGACGTGACCAGCGATGAGCAGATCGAAGCGGTGTTCAATGCACTGGGTGAGCGCTGGGACGGTATGGATATCATCGTGCACGCCGTTGGCTTCGCCCCGCGCGAGCAGCTCGAAGGTGAGTTCACCGATGCGGTCGATCGCGAGGGATTTCGGATCGCCCACGATGTCTCCGCTTACAGTTTCGCCGCGCTGGCCAAGGCCGGACGCGGCCTCATGAAAGGACGGCAAGGCGCGCTGCTGACGCTGAGTTATCTCGGTGCCGTGCGCGCCATGCCAAGCTATAACGTCATGGGGCTGGCCAAGGCCTCGCTGGAAGCCTCGGTGCGGTATCTGGCGCATGGGCTGGGACCGGAGGGCATCCGCGTCAACGGGATTTCAGCCGGCCCCATCAA
>SKIE01000101.1 GCA_007116585.1 Wenzhouxiangella sp.
AGATCAAGGTCCCGACCCAGCTTCAGCCGCAGCGCGCCCATGAAGGCGTTGACCACCGGCTTTTTGTCCGCACCGAAAAACAGCAGATCACCAGCCTCGGCCTGCGCCGTCTCGATGATCGAGCCCACGGCCGCCTCATCAAGAAACTTGGCAATCGGCGACTGCACACCCTCGATACCGGCGGCAGGATCATTGACCTTCATCCAGGCCAGCCCCTTAGCGCCGTAGCGCCCGGCATAGGCGGCATATTCATCAATCTGCTTGCGCGACAAACCGGCCGCGCCGGGTGCACGCAGGGCCACAACGCGGCTGCCCGGATCGTTGGCCGGGCCGGAAAAGACCTTGAATTCAACCGAGCGCACGGCATCACAAATGGTGACCAGCTCCAGCGGGATGCGCAGATCGGGCTTGTCGGAGCCGTAGCGACGCATCGCCTCGGCCCAGCTCATACGCGGGAACGGCCCCGGCAACTCCACGTTCAGCACCTCGCGAAAGACGGCCCGGATCATGCCCTCGGCAATCGCCTGAACGTCGCTTTCGTCGACAAAAGCCATCTCCAGATCAAGCTGGGTGAACTCCGGCTGGCGGTCGGCGCGCAGGTCTTCGTCGCGGAAGCAGCGCGCAATCTGGTAGTAGCGATCCATGCCGCCCATCATCAGCAGCTGCTTGAACAACTGCGGTGACTGTGGCAAGGCAAAGAAGCGTCGCGCCTGGGCCCGGCTGGGCACCAGATAGTCGCGCGCGCCCTCAGGCGTTGCGCGGGTCAGAATCGGCGTCTCGATATCCAGAAAATCGTGCCCGTCGAGGAAACCGCGGATGGCGCGGGTCAGCTGGGTGCGCCGGCGCAGATTGCGCTGCAAGCGTTCGCGCCTGAGATCCAGGTAGCGATACTTCAGGCGCACCTCTTCGCCATCCTCATCGCTCATCAGCAGCGGCAGCGGCGCGCTGGCGTTGAGAATTTCGACCGACTCGGCCAGCAGCTCGACCTTGCCGGTGGCCATGTCTTCATTCCACTGACTTTCCGGGCGCAGGCGCACCTGGCCGGTTACGCGGATGCAGAACTCGTTGCGCAGCTTCTCAGCAACGGCAAAGGCGGCGGTGTTTTCCGGCTCGATGACGACCTGGATGACGCCGGCGTGATCACGCAGGCCGACAAAAATCAGGCCGCCCAGATCACGCGCCCGCGCGACCCAGCCGCACAACACGACCGACTGGCCGGTGAGGTTTTCAGTGACGTTGCCGCAGAGGTGGGTGCGCATGGAGAATCAAGGGTTCAGGGTTCGGGTTTCAGGGTTCAGGCGGCCTTGCCGGCAGACGGCTTGGCAGACTTGGACTTGGACTCGGACTTGGTCTCGGTGGATTTCGACTCGGACTTGGACTCGGTTTTCGGCTTGTCAGCGCCGCCGTCCTTTTTGCTCTCGCCGGATTCCCCGGCCAGGTTGCGCTTGCCGTCTTTCTTGAAGTCGGTTTCGTACCAGCCGCCGCCTTTGAGGCGGAACCCGGCGGCCGACACCAGCTTGCTCAAGCTCGGCTGTTCGCAGGCCGGGCAATCGACCAGCGGCGCATCGGACAGCTTCTGCAATTTTTCCAGTTCATGGCCACAGGCCTGACAGCGATATTCATAAATCGGCATGACAGTAATCCCCATCATGAAAGTGGATGACAATGCGGGCACGGTTTTGGCCAGCGACCGCAGAATATGGGGTTCTCCGGCCGCAGATTCGAGTGCTGACTGCACGTATTCTGCCAGAAACGGGCAGTCGACCCTTCAGCTATTATCGGATCATGCCCTCTGCCCGAACACCCTCCCCCGCAACAGACGACCTGGCCGCCTGGCTGCGGCAGCTCGACTTTGCGATCGGTGAGCCGCTGGGACAAAGCAACCAGGGCGAAGTGCGCCGTTTCCGAACCGAAGATTGGGACCTGGCCGTCAAGACGCCCAGCGGCCGCGGTCTGCTGCGCTGGATGCGACTGCAATCACTCCGCCGCGAGTACAAGACCTACCGGCAACTGGACGGTTTGAGCGGTTTTGCTCCATGCCACGGCCTGTTTGGCGACCGCTACCTGGTGCTGGACTATGTCGACGGCGAGGATTTCCGCACAGCCGCCCTGCCCGACCGCGACGCTTTCTTTGACCACCTGCTCGAGATCATCCGGGCCATGCACGCGCGCGGCGTGGCCCACGGCGACCTCAAGCGCAAGGACAATCTGCGCGTAAACTCACACGGTCAACCCGTGATTCTCGACCTGGGCACCGCGGTTTACAGCGCGCCGGGCGCCGGACCGCTCAACCGAAAGGTATTCGACTTTGCCCGGCAGACCGATCTCAATGCCTGGGTCAAACTCAAGCACGGCAGCTACCGGGATGTCCCGGAGCCGGACGGCGCCCTGCTGCAGCGCTCCTGGCTGGAGCGCGGACTGGGGCAACTGCGCCGGCGCTGAGCGGTCTTTCAATCAGCGCCAGGCATCTGCCAGGCGCTCCAGGCCTTCGGCAATGGACACTGTGGGTGCATAGCCCAGATCCCGCCGCGCGGCGGCCAGGTTGTACCAGTGCGCCGTGGCCAGATGGTCGACCACGAAGCGCGACAGCGGCGGATCGCTGCGCCGACGGGTCATTCGCCACAAACCTTCGACCGCCCCGGCCAGCGTCATGGCCAGCCCCGGCGCGACAGTGCCGATGTTCGGTGTTTCACCCGCGGCCTCCAGCAATCGGGCAATGATTTCGCCATTGGCGATGGGTTCGCCATTGCTGATGAAATACGGTTTGCCTGCCGCACTGGCCGAGCCGGCGAGGTTATCAAGCGCCAGAACGTGAGCCTGCGCCGCGTTGTCGATATAGACGGTATCGATTTTCTTGCTCGGATCAGGCAGACGCAGGCGGCCGGCGCGGTTTTTTTCAATCAGACGCGGCAGCAGCTGATTGTCGCCCGGCCCCCAGATCAAATGCGGCCGGAGCGCGCAGGTCTTCAAGTCCGGGCCATTGGCGGCCAGGACCAGATGCTCGGCGCGGGCCTTGGTTTCCGGATACGGCGCCTGGAAATGATCGGCGTAGGGCAGCGATTCATCCCCGTTTTCGATATCGCCGCCGCCGTGCACCACGCTGGGCGAGGAGGTGTAGACCAGCACAGCGATGCCGTGACGCTTGCAGGCCTTAAGCACATGCTCGGTGCCGGCCACGTTGGGCGCCTCGAAATCCGGCGCGTGCAGGCTCGGACCGGCCCTGGCCGCAACGTGGATGATCGCATCACACCCTTCGGCTGCGCCCAGCACCGCATCACCGTCGGCAATATCACCCGTCCGGCAGTCAACGCCAAGCGCCGCAAGTTCCGGATAGTCCGAACGATTCAGCGTGACGATCTGATCGCCGCGTTCCAGAAGTTGACGGATGACGGCCTGGCCGAGAAAGCCGCCGCCGCCGGTGATAAAGATTTTCATATTTTCGGTTTACGGTTTAGGGGTTACGGGTTACGGGTTACGGAACATAAGACGCCTTGGCAGTTTACTGACTCAGTGATGGCCTCGGGTCGCTAACCGCCCGCCGACTCAGCAGCGCGAACCGCTAACCGTAACCCGTAAACCGTTTTGCTCTGGCAATCCGCTCCCGAAGCCCCCACCATATGCATCTGTCTGACATCCCGCCAAATCCAACATGAGCCAATACGTCTACACCATGCACCGTGTCTCGAAAACGGTGCCGCCCAATCGGACCCTGATCAAGGACGTCTCGCTGTCGTTCTTCCCCGGCGCCAAGATCGGCGTGCTGGGCCTGAACGGGGCCGGCAAATCCACCGTGTTGCGCATCATGGCGGGCGTCGACAAGGAGTTCGACGGCGAGGCCCGACCGCAGCCGGGCATCA
>SKIE01000085.1 GCA_007116585.1 Wenzhouxiangella sp.
CGCTGAGCGCCTGCAGTGCGCTGTCGTCCAGACGGCGCGGCGTTTCGTGCCATTGCTCGGCTATGGTCTCGAGAAAATGCCTGGCCAGCAACGGAATATCTTCGGGACGTTCGTCGAGAGCGGGCATGTGCAGCTCGATGACGTTGAGCCGGTAGTAAAGGTCATGCCTGAAATCACCAGCCTCGACTAGTGGTTTCAGAGGCTTATGGCTGGCCGACAGGATACGTACATCAATTCGTGTTTCCTGGCTGGCGCCGATGGGACGCACCAGCTTTTCCTGAATGACACGCAGCAGCTTGACCTGCATGACCAGCGGCAGGTCGGCCACTTCGTCGAGAAAGAGGGTGCCGCCGTTGGCCGCGGCGAACAGGCCGTCGTGGTCGCTGTCTGCGCCGGTGAAGCTGCCCTTGACGTGCCCGAAGAACTCGCTTTCCATCAATTCGGCCGGGATGGCGCCGCAGTTGACCGCAACAAAGGGCGCTTCGCTGCGCGGGCCCAGGTCATGAATCAGCCGTGCGGCCAGTTCCTTGCCGGTGCCGGAGGCGCCGGTAATCATCACCGGGGCCTGGGAACGGGCCAGTTTGCTGATCGTGCGCCGGACTTTCTGGATGGCTGCGGAGGTGCCGATCAGGCGCTCGGTCAGAAGACGGGTTTCCCGCTCGCTTTCCGGCGGGTCAGTCGCGGCTACGCTGCCCTGCTGGTCGGCATCTGCGGATGCTTGCTGGTGGGCAGCGGCACGTTCCAGATCGTCGCTGTGCATCTGCAGGGCGGTACGCACCAGGTTGCGCAGTACGGTCAGGTCGACCGGCTTGGAGACGAAGTCAAACGCGCCGTACTTGAGGGCAGTGACGGCATCTTCCACTTTGCCATAGGCGGTAATCATGGCCACGGGTAGATGCGGGCGGTCGCGGCCGATTTCCTGAACCAGGCTCAGGCCGTTGCCGTCCGGTAAACGCATGTCGGTGAGGCAAAGCGCATACTGGGAATGTCCGGCCAGCCGGCGGCGCGCGCTGGCGAGATCTTCCGCCGTATCTACCGCCAGTCCCATTCGAGACAGGGTGATGTCCAGCAACTCGCGCAGATCGGGCTCGTCGTCCACGACCAGCGCGCGCGGGGTGGTCGAGTCGCTGTTCATTGCGCCTCCTGTCGGCGCAGCAGCATTCGAAAACACGCCCCCGCGCCTGGGATCTGGACATATTCCAGAGGCACCTGGTTGGCGTCGCATAACTGTCGGGCCAGGTAGAGTCCCAGTCCGGACCCTTGGTTGTGCGTGGTGAAGAAAGGTTCGAACACCTCGGCGCGTTTATCCAAAGGAATTCCGGGACCGTCGTCGATGATGTCCAGCGCGACCTCGCGATGGCCGCGAATCGGGCTGACGCGCAACGTAATCACCGGCTGAGCGTCTCCTTGTCGTGCATGCGTCAGCGAATTGTCCATCAGATTCCACACCGCCTGGCGCAGCTGGCCCGGGTCGATCAACACCATGATGGAGGCCGTCGGCAACTCCAGCTGCAGATTCTCCTCAGGCCAGTCATGGTAATCCATGAAGTCGCGCGCGATGGCGCGCAGCCAGCTGGTCAGGTTGACCGACTCGATCTGGGCGCGTTCGCGCCGGGAAAGCTTGAGCACGCTTTCGACGATATCGTTCATGCGCGCGCTGTGGTCCAGGATCATCCGAACCAGTCGTCGGTCCATGTCGCCCAGTTCTTCAGACTCGCCCAAAAGCTGGGCCGCGTGGCTGAGTGCGCCTAATGGGTTGCGGATCTCGTGGGCGATGCTGGCCGACAGGCGCGCGAGCGAATCCTGGGCGAGATCGCGGGCCCGGCGACTGATGACCGAGGTGTCTTCGAGGAAAATCAGCGTGGCCGGGCGATTCAGGCCCGGCATGTCCATCATGCGCGGCACCACGGCGACCTGGGTCGACTGCAGCAACAGTCCTTCATCGTCGGCTTCCCCGGTCTTGCGCCAGGCTTGCAGGCGCTCATGGATGGCCGGCGCGATGGTTTTCAGGCTGCGCTGACGGATGGGTGGATTGCCCAGCAGATAAAGCGCCGCCTCATTCATCTGTCGGATCTGGTCTGTATCGTCGACCACCACGACCCCGGAGCGCATGCGGTGGATGATCAGCTCGTTGACCCGCTCCAGATTGGCCAGATCGCTGCCGCGGCGCTCGGCCAGCAACTGGTACTTGCGCCCCCAGTTGCCAAGCAGCGCTGAGCCTAAGGCAATGACAAAGCTGGCCACCCCGTGCAGCGCCGCCTGAATGCCGGGCGCGCCGGCAAAACGGCCGCCCGTGGCCAGCAAGGTGTCAATGATCAGGCCGATGCTGACCAGCGCGGCAAACAGCAGCGTTGTGCGCAGCGGCAGCAGCAGCCCGGCGATGGCAATGTTGAACAACAGCAGCACCGCCAGCCCGCTCTCCAGTCCACCGAAGCAGTGCAGGATCGTGCCGACCAGCACCAGATCCGTGGCCAGGGAAAAACTGGCCAGCTCAGACGGCAGGACCCTGCGGCGCAGGTGCAGAACGAGGAAGACAAGTGCCGCACCGATGTAGGTCAGCGCCGAAGCCTGGGCCAGGAAGGTCTTGTATCCGAGGGGCAGGGCCTCGATCAGAGGGCTGGCAACGACGACGACCAGACTGGCGGCCACCAGCAGTCGAAACGTATTGAGATAGTGCAGCGCGCGCCGGATCAGGTTCTCGTCGACTGCGGGTATCTTTTCGACTGGCACCTGATTGACTCCCTGACCGGCCACTACAAAATCCGCGCCGCCGCCTGCGAGCTCCGAGTATAGCGGTCCAGCGCGGTTGATAATCCCCTAGGCGGCATTACAATAGAGCGGTTTTCACTATCCTCCGTCTTTTCCCAAGGGATTGCACATGAATTTTCACGAGTATCAGGCCAAGAACCTGTTCGCCGACTATGGCATCGCGGTGCCCAAGGGCGAGCTGGCGACAACGGCCGAGGAAGCCGTCGAGGCCGCGCGCCAGGTTGGCGGTGAGCAGTGGGTTGTCAAGGCTCAGGTCCATGCCGGCGGGCGCGGCAAGGCGGGCGGCGTCAAGCTGGCCGGCAGCTTCGACGAGGTGCGTGCCGAGGCCGAACGCATGCTCGGCATGAAGATCGAGACCTATCAGACGGCGGGTCTGGCCCTGCCGGTCAACAGCGTGCTGATCGCCGAAGCGACCGATATCGAGCAGGAGCTCTATCTGGGCGCGCTGGTCGATCGCGCCCACAAGGCGGTGGTGTTCATGGGATCGGCAGCCGGTGGTGTCGACATCGAGCAGGTGGCCGCCGAAACGCCGGACCAGATCCATACCGCCGTGGTGGATATTGCCGCCGGCTTCCAGCCGTACCAGGCGCGCCAGATCGGTTTTGCCATGGGCCTGAACCCGAAGCAGGTCGGTCAGCTGACCAGGATCATGAGCGGTTTGTACAAGCTGTTCATGGACAAAGACATCAGCCTGATCGAGGTCAATCCGCTGATCATTGACCGCAAGGGTGATCTTGTTGCGCTGGATGCCAAGCTCAATGCCGACGACAACGCCCTGTTCCGCCACAAGGATCTGGCGGCCATGCGCGACGAGTCGCAGGAAGACCCGACCGAGCTGGCGGCCAGCCGGCACGACCTGAACTACGTTACGCTGGACGGCAACATCGCCTGCATGGTCAACGGCGCCGGGCTTGCCATGGCGACCATGGACGTGGTCAAACTGGCCGGTGGCGAACCGGCCAACTTCCTCGATGTCGGCGGCGGCACCAACGCCGAGCGGGTCAAGGAAGCCTTCAAGCTGATCCTGTCCGATGACAAGGTCAAGGCCATTCTGGTCAATATCTTTGGCGGAA
>SKIE01000346.1 GCA_007116585.1 Wenzhouxiangella sp.
AAGACCGGGAGGCCGCGGCCCGGGAATTGAGCAGGCTGCGGGCACAGCTGCAGGCACAGGAAGAGCAGCTGGAACGCCTGCGCGAGTATTGCCTGAGCTATCACGAGCAGCTGGCCGAGGCTCAGGCGCGTGGTGGAACCGCCGCCCGACTGGCGAATTACTCGCTCTTTCTGGCCCGTTTGAACGATGCCATCGGCCAGCAGGAACAGAACGTGGCGGCTGCCACGCGGGCGTTTGAGGAGCAGCGTCAGGCCTGGATTCGGGCGCGGGCCAGGGTCCAGGCAGTGGAAAAGGCGGCCCAGCGCTGCGCCGAAGACGAGACGCAGGCCGAGGACAAGCGCGAGCAGCGCCAGAACGATGATTTGAACCTGAGTCGATTGTTAAGAGGAACTCAATCATGATGCCCCAGAATCTGGATGCCCTGTTTTCTGCCATGTCCGGCGCGCCGGCGGGTCGTGCTGTTGATATGCGTGGCGGAGGATCGGCCGCAGGGACCTGGGCCGAGGCACTGGCGCTTTTTCAGGCGCCCCTGGAAGCCCAGGAACTGATCGTGGACGGTGCGCTGGTGATGGACGGTGAACAAGGCCTGGAGCAGGCAGCCCTGGATTGGCTGGAGCAACTCGCAGAGCTAGGGGATCTGCTGGAGCAGGCGTTGGCCGAAGACACCGATGTTCGGGATGAGTTGGTCGCTGAACTGGAATCCTTGCTGATCACTCTGGAGGCGTCGCTGCCAGAAGTCGAGGACAGTGAACTGCTGGATGCGCTGGATGCGGAAATACAGGCCGCAATGGCGGAGCTTCAAGAACAGATCATGATGCTGGCTAGCGAAGTTGACCCTGAGGAGAGCGATGGCGATGCTTCGTCAGCCATGGAGCCTGTCCTCGCCGCTCTGGATCGCTTGCGCGAGGCGCTGGCAGAGCTTGAGTCCTCAGGCGACTCACTGGACCACGCTGATCCGATGTCGGTCCCTTCGGATGGCGTGCGGGCGGCGCTTGCCGCTGCTCGTGAAGCCATGGGGCGGGATAACGACCGCCGTTCGGCGTCACATCAAAGAGCCTCTTTATCCTCGGAGATGGATCGCCCGAGTCGTGAGGCGGCCTTGTCTCGCCTGGCCGAACTGGCAGCGCTGGCCCGAGCGGGCATGGAAAACGTCTCGGGGCGGGGCGGGTCTGATCCGAATCGTTCGGTGCTGCTGACTCAGCAATTCCAGTCTCTGGCCGTCGCCGGAACGGGTCAGGCTGGTACTCAGGAAGCCTCCGCGCAGGGCAGGCCGGATGGCCAAGGCGCTGTATCGGTGGCGGCTGCCTCTGCCGCCCGTGATCCTGCACTGCCGCCAACGGCGCAGTTGCTGGGTCAGCCAGCTGCAAGTGCCGGTGACATGCGTGCCGCGGCCGAACAGGCCATGGAGCGGGTGGTCTGGATGGCAGCTCGTCAGCAGGGCGTCAGCCAGGCGCGGCTTCAGCTCCATCCGGCCCATCTGGGCAAGGTCGATATTCGCCTCGACGTCCAGGGCCGCGAGGCCAGTGTTGTACTGAATGTGCAGAACGCGCCGGTGCGCGAGGCGGTGGAGGCCATGCTGCCCCGTCTGCGCGAGCAGCTGGAGGATCAGGGCTTGCAGCTGGGTGATGCCTCGGTGTTTGACTCCGGTCCTGAAGACTCGGCGGCCGAAGAGCGCGCCGAGGCGCTTCTTGCCGACTCGGGGAATTCCGAGGAGGACGAGCAGGATGAGGCCGTTCCAGTTCAGCCTGAACTGAACCTGCGTGGCCGGGGCCTGCTCGATACCTACGCGTGATGTCAAAAATCTGACGCTTCGCCGGCCCTTGGCAGGCTTTTCCGTGGCACGCCTCTTGCTTACTCTCCTGTGGTAAAAACAGGGTCGGATTGATTCTTTTGGAGTTGCAAAAGGCATGGCCAGAGACGAGAACCGGGGTGCCGGCAGACGGCGGCGGGACGCTGAGCCGGAACCGGAAGAAGTCGTTGAAGAGGCGCCCAAGTCGCGCAAGAAGATGTGGATACTCATCATCTCGCTTACCAGCCTGCTGCTGCTGGGTGGCGGTGGCGCCGGTGCCTATTTCTTCATGTTCGCCGATGATGATCCGCTGGCGCTGTTCGGCGGCGACCGTGAACCGGCCGAAGAAGTTCGGCGACCGCCCATTTATTACAGCCTGGATCCGGCCTTCGTCAATAACCTGTCGGGTACCGGCGGGCGGCGCTTCATGCAGGTCGAGGTGCAGCTGATGACGCGCGACCCTGAAGTGATCGCTGCCGTGGAGCGCCACGAGCCGGTGGTGCGCAACGATCTGATCATGCTGTTCTCCGATCAGACGCTGGAGTCGGTCGATACCACCGCGGGCAAGGAGGCCTTGCGTCGGGAAAGCCTGGAGTCGATTCGACGCATCTTGCGGACGAACGACGAGCCGGACGAACTCGAAGACCTGTTTTTTACCTCGTTCATCGTGCAGTAGCTGCTGGAGCTAGCGGGCATGGCAGAAGATATTCTCAGCCAGGACGAAATCGACGCGCTGCTGCACGGCGTAGACGGTGGTGACGTCGAAACCGAGGCCGGGCTTGAGGCAGACGGCGAGATCAAGCCGTTTGATCTGTCAAGTCAGGACCGGATCGTGCGCGGGCGCATGCCCACGCTGGAGATGATCAACGAACGATTTGCCCGCGCATTCCGGATCGGCCTGTTCAACATGCTGCGCCGCTCGGCCGAGATGTCGGTTGAATCGGTACAGATGATGAAGTTCCAGGAGTACATGCACACGCTGCACGTGCCGTCCAGCTTGAGTCTCATGCGGGTTCGTCCGCTCAGAGGCTCCAGCCTGCTGGTGATGGATGCCAAGCTGGTGTTTTCCGTGGTCGATACCTTCTTCGGCGGCAGCGGACGTTTCTACACGCGCATTGAGGGGCGCGAATTCACCCCGGTGGAAATCCGCATCATCGAACGAATGCGCGAGCAAGTGTTCACGGACCTCAAGGAGGCCTGGAAAATGGCCATCGACGTGGACTTCGAGTTCACCAACATGGAGGTCAACCCGCAGTTTGCCAACATCGTCAGCCCGTCCGAAATCGTGGTCGTGACCCGCTTTGGTATCGAGCTCGAAAGCGGCGGCGGCGAGATGCACGTGACCATGCCGTACTCGGCCATCGAACCAATCCGGGAAATCCTCGATTCGGGCATGGCCTCGGATCGGATGGAAAAAGACGAGCGCTGGGCGCGGGCTCTGAGCGAGGAAATCCGCGATGCGCCCGTGGAAGTCAAGGTTGAGTTGTGTCGCAAGCACATGACCTTGCGCGATCTGATGATGATGCGCCCGGGCGACGTGATACCGATTGATTTACCTGAGACCATGCCGCTGCTTGCGGCTGGCGTGCCGTGTTTTCAAGGCGCCGTGGGGCGCTCGGACGACCGGTACGCGATCAAGATTACCGACCGGATCGACGCCGCGCCGCGTCCGAGCCGGAAACGCAAGGCGAAGGAGGCCTGAGCCGCCATGAATGATGAAAAGGATCCAACTGAGGAATCCGGCGAAGACAACGCCGTGCCGGAGGCGATGAGCGAGGAAGAAGCAGCCCAGATGGCGGCATTCGAGCAGCTGGAAGACGATGCTG
Source organism: Wenzhouxiangella sp. (assembly GCA_007116585.1). The sequence goes on from SKIE01000346.1 coordinate 3,616, forward strand.
AGCCGCAGGGCGGTGACGTCAACCTGGATTTGATCCAGGATGTCCCTGTGACCCTGGCCATGGAAGTTGGTCGGACCGAAATCACCATCCGCAACCTGCTTCAGCTCAACCAGGGCTCGGTGGTGGAACTGGACCGGACGGCCGGTGAACCGCTGGATGTCTTTGTCAACGGCACGCTGGTGGCCCACGGTGAGGTGGTGGTGGTCAACGAGAAGTTCGGCATCCG
>SKIE01000214.1 GCA_007116585.1 Wenzhouxiangella sp.
CCGCGACCCGGTGCTGGTATCCGGCACTGACGGGGTTGGCACCAAGCTGTTGCTGGCCCGCCAGCTGGGCCGGCACGACACCATCGGGATAGACCTGGTCGCCATGTGCGTCAACGACATCCTGGTCTGCGGCGCCGACCCGCTGTTTTTCCTCGACTACTTTGCCTGCGGCAAGCTCGACGTGGACGCCGCAATCGAAGTCGTTGCTGGCATCGCCGAGGGCTGCCGTCAGGCCGACTGTGCGCTGATCGGCGGGGAAACCGCCGAAATGCCCGGCATGTACAGCCCGGGCGAATACGACCTGGCCGGGTTCGCGGTCGGCGCAGTCGAGCGCGACGACATGATCGATGGCCGCAGCATTGATGAAGACTGCGTGCTGGTTGGTCTGCACGCTTCGGGACCGCACAGCAACGGCTATTCGCTGATCCGGCGTGTGCTGGAGCACAGCGATGCCGACCTCGACCAGCCGTTCGAGGACCAGACCCTGGGCCAGGCGCTGCTGGCACCGACCCGCATCTACGTCGACGCTATCCGCCGCGCGAGTACTGTGGTCAACCCCCGCGGCATGGCCCACATTACCGGCGGCGGCCTGACCGAAAACATCATTCGCGTCGTGCCTGAAAGCCTGGGCATTGAAATAGACCCCAACGCCTGGCAACAGCCGGCGATCTTCGACTGGCTGGCCGGCCACGGCCGCATCGAGGCCTCAGAGATGCGCCGCACCTTCAACATGGGCATCGGATTCGTGCTGATCTGCCGCGCTGATGAAGCCGAGGCCATCGCTCGGCAGCTGAACGAACCCGCACCGGTGATCGGCCGCGTGCAGCCCTGTGAATCCGGCCCGCGCGTGCGCTACAGCGCGTGAGCCAACACGGCAAAGCACGGCTGCTGGTATTGCTGTCCGGACGCGGCAGCAACTACCAGGCGCTTAAGCAGGCCCAGAGCGACCGGCGCCTGCCTGGTGAGATCGTCGGCGTTATCAGCGACAGGCCGGCCGCGCCGGGCCTGGCGCTGGCCCGAGCCGACCAGGTTGATGCGCTCTGCATCGCGCGTGATCGCTACCCGGACAAAACCGCGTTTGAACTCGCACTTGCCCGTGCAATCGAGACCTTCCAGGCCGACTGGATCATTCTGGCCGGCTTCATGCGCGTGCTGAGTGCGGCATTCGTGCGCGATCAGCTCGGCCGCATGGTCAACATTCACCCCTCCCTGCTGCCCCGGCACCGCGGCCTGCACACCCATCAGCGCGTCCTTGAAGCGGCGGAGTCGGTCCACGGCGCCAGCGTTCACTTCGTCACGCCCGAACTCGACGGCGGCCCGGTCATCAGCCAGGTGCAGATGCCGGTGCGGCCCGATGATGATCCGGAACAGCTGGCCGCGCGCCTGTTGCCGCTGGAGCATCGTCTGCTGCCCGCGACCGTGGCACTATTGCAGCGTTATCCGGTCGAACTGCGCGATGAACATGTCTTACTCAACGGCAAAAAACTGGTTCAGCCGCTGCAGCTGGGGGCTGATCTGTCTGACGATGGCCGCCTTGCCGGCCACCGCGCAACCCTCTGAACGCGCCGCCGACCATGCGCCCCTGCCGGCGCATGCAGCGGTTTACGAGGTGCTGCGCAGAGGCAGCAAGATCGGCGAAGTCCACGTGCAGCTGTCGCAGGATGACAGCGGGATCTGGCTGTTCGATACCGAAACAGTCGCAACCGCGCGGCTGGCCCGCCTCCTGCGCGTCTCGGCTGAAGAATCGGCCCATTTCGTCTGGCGCAACGGGCATGTGGTCATGCTCACCTACCGCCAGGTCGCGCGGGCTCCGACCCGCACGCGCTACTGGCAGCATGAAGCCGACTGGGAGGCCGGCATTTCCCGCACCCAGACCTATGACGGCGACCTCGACATCAAGCTTGAAGATGAGCTGGTTGACCCGCTGACGCTGCGCCTGCAGCTGGCGGTAGAGTTATCCGACCCGGCCAACCGTGGCCAGGACTTGCACTTTCGGGTACTGGAACGCGACGAGGTGGAAGATCAGCACTTTTTCTACCTTGACCATGAAACCGTTGACGTGCCGGCCGGCTGTTTCGACGCCGTCCGCATGGAGCGCTTTCGACGCGAAGGTTCCAGCCGCAACTACGAGTCCTGGCATGCCGAGCGTTTTCACTGGCTGCCGCTGCGCATTCTCCAGGTCAAGGACGGCGATCCAGAGCTGGATATCCGACTGCTCAGCAGTTCCATCGAGCTGGGGCCGGACGACTGCTGAAGATCTGGCCGCTCACGGCCCCCACAGCAGCCGGTCCACGGCATGTTCAGGGCTGAAGCGCTCCAGGTCGATGACACCGTCTTCCAAAACCACGCCCTCTGCCTCGAGCAGAGCGCGCTGGCGCTGACCTCGAACACTGTCGGCCGAAAAGCTGATCCTGCCCTGGGCATTGACCACCCGGTGCCACGGCAAAGCGCGCTTTTTGGGTGCGCGTGCCAGCGCGCGGCCGACCAGCCGGGCGCGCCCGGGCAAGCCAGCCAGCCGCGCCACCTCGCCGTAATTCAGGACACAGCCTTCCGGGATCCCCTCGACCACTTCCCAGATGCGCCGGAAACGCTCTTCCTGCGAGCCGGGCTCAGCGTTCTTGTTCGGGCCTGGCACGCACACTTTCCTGCATCGAAGAGACGATGCCGTTGAGGATGTTGAGCTCGTTTTCATCGGGCCTGGCCCTGAGCGTCAGGCGCCTAAGGCGCTGCATCAACCGCTTCGGCTGGGCCGGGTTGAGAAAGCCGATATCGGTCAGCGCCTGTTCCAGCCGGGTGAAGAAGACCTCCAGCCGCTCCGGCGGCTCGGGCTGCCAGTCCGGCGGCGCAACCTCCCGTGGCTGATCGCCCAGCACGGCCTGGCGAATCTCGTAGCACAGCACCTGAACAGCCTGGGCCAGGTTGAGCGAGTCGTAAGTGGTGCTGGTAGGAATGCGCACCAGGTAATGGCAGGCCCGCATTTCGGCTTCATGCAGCCCGGTTTTTTCACGCCCGAAGACCAGCGCAATCTCGTGCTGCTCGGCCTCGCTCATGGCACGCGCCGCGGCGGCGCGCGCGTCCAGCGTGGGCAGGGCCAGGGCGCGCGGCCGGCCGCTGCAGCCCAGCACCAGGCCACAGCCGGCGATCGCGTCGGTAAAAGTCTCGACCACCTGCGCGTCGGCCAGCACATCATCCGCGTTGGACGCCAGCGCCGTGGCCTCGCCGGACGGAAAATGCTGCGGCTGGACGAGCACCAGGCGAGACAGCCCCATCACCTTCATCGCCCGCGCCGCCGAGCCGATATTGCCGGGGTGGGTCGTGCCAATCAGGACGACCCGGACGCGCTCAAGCAAAGAGTCTTTCATTGGCTCAGTGTAGCGGGTCAAGTCAGCTTCCAATCGATGGGATCCAGGCCCTGTTGCTCAAGCCATTCGTTGGTCTTGGAAAAGTGGCGACAGCCGAGAAAACCACGGTGCGCCGACAGCGGCGAGGGGTGCGGCGCTTTCAGCACCAGGTGGCGCGAGCGGTCGATACCGGCACCCTTGCGCTGCGCCTGCGCCCCCCACAGCAGAAACACAACGTGCTCGCAGCGCTCGTTAACGGCGGCAACCACTGCATCGGTAAAGATCTCCCAACCTTTGCCCTGGTGGGCACCGGCCTGCCCACGCTCTACCGTCAGCACGGCGTTCAGCAGCAGCACGCCCTGCGCTGCCCAGCGCTGCAGATGTCCATGACGCGGCACGGCAAGGCCTAGATCGGCCTCCAGCTCGCGAAAGATATTGGCCAGCGACGGCGGTGTGGCCACACCTTCGCGCACCGAAAAACACAAGC
>SKIE01000037.1 GCA_007116585.1 Wenzhouxiangella sp.
ACCCGCTGCCACAGAAATGCCGCGAACAGGAACCCGGGTGTGACCGGCAAACCCTCGGCCACGCGCTGATCAGTATTGCGCAGCGCATTTTCGACCAGTTTGGGCGGCTCGGCAGGGTTGTCGAACAGGCCGGGGAACAGTTGCGGCCACAGCGACTGGCGGACCAGCGCCTGGTAGGTCGGCCAGGCATGGCCGGCCATGAACAGTTTGAGGATTTCGTCGAACAAACGGGCCGGCGGAATGCCGTCCAGAAGTGCGGCCATGCTGGCGATGGGCCCGGCGGTCTCTGGCTCCATGGCCAGATCCAGCTTGACCATGAAACGCACCGCACGCAGCAGGCGGACCGGGTCTTCGCGATAACGCGTGCGCGGATCGCCGATCAGGCGAAGACGGCGTGCACGCACGTCCTCGTAGCCGCCGACATGATCACGCACGGTCTCGGTGGCCGGGTCGTACATCAGCGCGTTGATGGTGAAATCACGCCGGAAGGCATCCTCGACTTCGCTGCCGAAGACGTTGTCGCGCGTCAGGCGACCCCGCTCCAGCACCCGGTCCTCGTCGCTTGAGTCGCTGTCACCGGAGCCGCGGAAGGTGGCTACTTCAATAATCTCCCGGCCGAAGCGCACGTGGGCCAGGCGGAAGCGCCGGCCAATCAGGCGCGCGTTGCGAAACAGCTCACGGATCTCTTCCGGGGTCGCGCTGGTGGCAACGTCGAAGTCCTTGGGCCGGACGTCCAGCAACAGATCACGAATGCAACCACCGACCAGATAGGCCTGAAAACCCGCGCCCTGCAAGCGCTCGACCACCTTGAGCGCATTGGCGCTGACCAGCCGCAGCGAGATACCGTGCTCGGCACGATCAATCGTCTGGCAGGCGGATTCCGGCGCTGAAACGGAGGGGGACGGAGTACTCAAGGACGAGCAGACTTTCCTTCTAACGACAACGGCAAACTAAGGTTTTGCTACACTTTCAGGCTTTCCAGTTTAACACCAACCGTTCTTTTTGACCCGGCCTCGACGGACCCGATCCAGCCAGAGCACCGTCAATGGCAACCAACAGCGGAACACACGCCCGATGACATTCGTCGTTACCGAAAACTGTATCAAGTGCAAATACACCGACTGCGTGGAAGTCTGCCCCGTCGACTGCTTTCACGAGGGCCCGAATTTCCTCGTCATCGATCCGGAAGAGTGCATCGACTGCACCTTGTGCGAACCGGAGTGCCCGGTCGAGGCAATCTATCCGGAGGATGATCTGCCCGATGATCAGCGCGAATTTCTGAAATTGAACGCCGAGTTGTCTCTCGAATGGCCCGTCATCACCGAGATGAAGCCCGCGCCGGATGACGCGAAAGAGTGGGAAGACGTGCCCGACAAACGCAAGCTGCTGGAGCGCTAGTGGGCCACTATCGAGCGCGCAGTCGACGAGCGCTCGACACACTCGGCACTGACTGCATGCGGTTGAGCAGGCCGGCCAACTGCTCGTAGTCTTCGACCTGCACGGTCAGTTCAATCCGCACCTGGTCGGTGTCTTCCTGGCGGCTGGCATTCATTGCCGTCACGTTGACATTCTCGCCGGCCAGCAGACCGCTCACGTCGCGGATCAGTTCGCGGCGATCCCAGGCTTCGATCACGATCCGGGCCGGATAGCGCCCGGCCGAACTGGACGCCCAGCGCACGTCCAGCACGCGCTCCGGCGCTTCGCGCTGCAGGTGAATGAACTGGCGACAATCCTGACGATGAATACTGACGCCACGACCCTGCGTAATGTAGCCCGCAATCTCGTCGCCGGGCACCGGCTGGCAACACTGGGCGACCTGGTGAAGCAGGTTGCCAACGCCCTCGATCTGGATGTCCGTGCCCTTGGCCGCTGACGACGGGGCTGCCTTGCTGACCGGAATGACCGCCTCTTCCTGCCGCCTTCCCGGCTGTCTGCGCTCGATCGCATGGGCCACCTGGGACGCACCCAGCTCACCGCAACCCACCGCCACGCACAGATCATCGACGCGCCGGAAGTTGAAGTGATCAAGCACTTCGGCGGCCTCATCGAAGTCCAGGTCCAGGCGCTTGAACTCGGCTTCAAGTGCTGCCCGGCCGGCCGCGAGGTTTTCCTCGAAGTGGGCCATCTTGAACCAGTGGCGCACTTTTGAGCGGGCCCGGGCGGTGCGGATATAGCCCAGTCGCGGGCTGAGCCAGTCCCGCGACGGCCGGGACTCCTTGGCCGTCAGAATCTCGACCCGGTCTCCGTTTTTGAGCTCGGTGGTCAGCGGCACGATACGCCCGTTGACACGCGCACCGCGGCAGCGATGGCCCACTTCGGTATGGACCAGGTAGGCGAAGTCCAGCGGCGTGGCGCCAGCCGACAAGTCCTTGACCTCGCCGCGCGGGGTCAGCACATAGACGCGGTCTTCTGTGGTCAGATTCTGGAAGTCTTCCAACAGGCTGGCGTCGTCGCCGTCGGCCTCGGAGCCCTCCAGCAGTTGACGCATCACGCCAATGCGCTTTTCCAGGCCGGCATCGCGCGGCCCGCCCTCCTTGTAGCGCCAGTGTGCGGCCACCCCAAGCTCGGCGTGGCGGTGCATCTCATGGGTGCGAATCTGCACCTCAACCGCCCGCCCGCTGGCGCCGGTCACCGCGGTATGCAGAGACTGGTACAGGTTGGCCTTGGGGTTGGTGATGTAGTCGTCGAATTCGCCCGGCACGGGCTGCCAGTGGGTATGCACCAGCCCCAACACCGAATAACACTCGGCGACGGTGTTGACCATGAGACGAACCGCGCGCACGTCAAACAATTCGTGAAAATCCAGACCCTTGCGCTGCATCTTGCGCCAGATCGAATAGACGTGCTTGGCCCGACCGCTGATCTCGGCTTCAATCCCGGCCTCACTGACCACGTGACGGAGTCGGGCCATGAAAGAGCTGATATAGGCTTCACGATCAGCCTGCCGCTCGGCCAGCAGCAGCCGGATCTGGCGGTAGGCCTGCGGCTCAAGATATTGAAAAGCCAGATCTTCAAGCTGCCATTTCAGCTGGCCAACGCCAAGCCGGTTGGCTAGGGGGGCGTGGATCAGGCGAGTTTCACGCGCGATGCTCTGGCGGGTGTCTTCATCGAAAGAAGCGGCCAGCTTCAATCGAGCCAGCTGCCAGGCCAACGCGATCAGGACCACACGAACGTCGGCGACCAGAGCCAGCAGGAGCCTGCGCAGGCCTTCAGCCCGGGCACTGTCATCGGGCAGATACATTTGCCCGAAATACTGCAAGCGCTTCAATTGACCCAGCAGTGCCAAAGTCGAGGAGGGCAGCTCGAAACCCAGGCCGTGAACCGCTGCCTCGTCGTCCAGCACAATTGGAAGCAACACCAAGGCCAAAACCGTTTCCGCGTCTGGCGACAAGGGCTCCAGCGCCTGTAGCGCAATCGCCACGGTCGCACTTTGCTTTCGATCAGTGCGCTCGAGATACTCAGAGGCTTGGGCCAAAGCCTGGCCGTCAACCGCCGGTCGTTCGGAAAGATACCCGTCGAGCCAGTTCTGAACCGATGATGAAGACGCCGCCTGGCTCACGGCTGAGTCAGATCACGGGGTGGCCAATCCGCGCAATAATAACTCCGATTCTGGCCCAGGCTGCCATACCAAAGTGCCCGTTCAGTCGACCGTGACTTCGACTTCGTCAACATCAAAAGCCGTGTTCGCGCCCGAACCGGCAACCGCAGCCGCGTACAAACGAAGAGTGCCTGAACCGCTGACATTACGCGTAATGCTGCAGTCGATTGAGCCGTCAACCGGGATGTTGGCTCCTTCGACACGCAAAAGCCCCTC
>SKIE01000161.1 GCA_007116585.1 Wenzhouxiangella sp.
AAGACCATTTCATCCAGCGCCACCCGCATGCGCGCGATGGCTGCCTGGCGCGACTCGCCGTAGGCGACCAGCTTGCCGATCATGGAGTCGTAGTTCGGCGGAATGCTGTAGCCATCATAGATGTGTGAATCGACCCGAACTCCGGGTCCGCCAGGCGCGTGAAAGGCTTCGACCTGGCCCGGTCGGGGCAGAAATTTCTCGGGATCCTCGGCGTTGATGCGGCACTCCACAGCGTGGCCCCGCAGCAAGATGTCGCTCTGACGCAGGCCCAGCGGCTCACCGGCAGCAATACGAATCTGCTCTCGAATCAGGTCGATGCCAGTGACACATTCAGTCACCGGATGCTCGACCTGAATGCGGGTGTTCATTTCGATGAAGTAAAACTCGCCATCTTCGTACAGAAACTCGAAGGTCCCGGCACCCAGATAGCCGATCCGACGGCAGGCATCGGTGCAGATTTTGCCCACCCGCTCGCGTTCCTCTGCGCTGATGCCGGGCGCCGGCGCCTCTTCAATCACCTTCTGGTGGCGCCGCTGCATCGAGCAATCGCGCTCGCCGAGATGAATTGCATTGCCATGTGAATCGGCCAGCACCTGCACCTCGATGTGACGAGGATTGGTCAGGTATTTCTCCATGTACAGGGTCTCGTCGCCGAACGCCGACCTGGCCTCCTGCCGGGTCAGGCGGATGGCCTGCAGCAGCTGATCGGCCTCCTCAATCACACGCATGCCGCGCCCGCCGCCGCCGGCGGCTGCCTTGACCAACACCGGATAGCCGATCTCCTCGGCAATGCGCGCCGAGCGCCGATTATCCTCATCCAGTGGTCCATTGGACCCCGGCACGCAGGGCACGCCGGCCTGGCGCATGGCGTTGATGGCAGATACCTTGTCTCCCATCAAACGGATGGTTTCAGCCCTGGGGCCAATAAAGACAAAGCCGGACTCCTCCACCCGCTCGGCAAAATCCGCATTTTCGGCCAGGAAGCCGTAGCCCGGATGGACGGCTTCGGCATCGGTGACCTCCATCGCCGCGATCAGCGCGGGAATGTTGAGATAGCTTTCGGCCGGTGGTGCCGGCCCGATGCACACCGACTCATCGGCCATACCCACGTGCTTGAGGTTGCGATCAATGGTCGAGTGAGCGGCTACGCTGCGGATATCCATGGCCTGACAAGCACGCAGAATCCGAAGCGCGATCTCGCCCCGATTAGCAATCAGGATTTTCTTGAAAGCCGCCATGATGTCCTCAGGCCGTCTTGCGAATTACAAACAGCGGCTCATCGAACTCTACCGGTTGACCGTCCTCAACCAGAACAGCGACCACCTCACCAGCCAACTCCGCCTCGATCTGATTGAACATTTTCATCGCCTCGACCAGACACAAGGTGTCGCCGACTGAAACGCTGCTGCCCACCTGCACGAACGCGGCGGTCTCGGGATTGGGCGAAGAGTAATAGGTCCCCACCATGGGTGAGCGCACGATCTCGCCTTCGGGCAGAACCGGTTCATCGGACTGCCCGTCAGCCTCATCCTCTTCGGCCAGACGCGAGCGAGCGGCCGGTGCCGGCGGCGCGGCGGCCTGAACAAGTGCCGGCGCAACGGCCGGCGGCGGGGCGGCCGCGGGGGTGTGGCGAATGAGCCGAACGGATTCCTCGCCCTCGTGAATTTCAATTTCCCCGAGCTGGGATTCTTCCAGCAGCTCGATCAGCTTCTTTATTTTTCTCAAATCCATGATGCGCTCACATATGTCCGAGGCAGCAGTCAGCCGTCTGCATCCAGGCGGTTGATGATGGCCTGCAAGGCCAGCAAATAAGAATCAGCGCCCAGACCGCTGATGCGACCAGCGGCAAGATCGGCAAGATAGGAGTGATGCCGAAACGGTTCGCGTCGTTCAGGATTGCTCAGATGCACTTCGATAAAGGGCAATCCCACGGCAGCCAAGGCATCGCGCAACACCACCGAGGTATGCGTGAAGCCGGCCGGGTTGATCACGATCCAGTCGGTACCGTCACCAGCGGCAGCCTGAATGCGTTCGACCAGCGCATGCTCTGCGTTGGACTGAAAGCAAGCCAGTTCAACACCGCAGTTGTCGGCAAACCGCGCCAGACCGGCGTCGATTTCGGCCAGCGTCGTGGTGCCGTAGTGCTGCGGCTCGCGCGTTCCAAGCAGGTTGAGGTTGGGACCGTGAACGACCAGAACTTTGGGCACTCCGACTCCTTTGGGCGAAAGAATCGGCAAGTCTGCCCTACTCTGATCAATTTGTCTACACGTTCGCTACCGTATGGTGCTTTTTGGGCGATCTTTTCGGTGGTTGCCGGTCATGAGTCGCCCAGAAAAGGCACCAGCACCGCTTCCAGTTCCTCGGCGCTCACTTCACCCAGATGCTGCCACTGGATCGTACCGGCCCGATCGACCAGCACGGTATACGGCAGCGCACCCGCCGAGTTGCCCCAGGCGCGCTGGGTCGCCATGATGTCGGCATTGCCAACGGCGATGGGATAGCGGATTTCCAGTTCGCTGACAAAAGCCTGCACCGCCTCCAGGTCGTCGATGGCCAGCCCGACAACGGCCAGTTCCTCATGCTGGTCACTGGCATCCTGAAGCACCGGCATTTCACGGCGGCAAGGCGCGCACCAGGTGGCCCAGAAATTGACCAGCAGCAACTGGTCGTCGAAGTCCGCTGCATCCACCCACTCACCGTCCAGCCCACCGTGGCGGAAACCGGGCCGCACATCGCCCACCGCGGCGCCTTCCATGCCCACTTCAGGCGGCGCCGGCCGACTGACCCAGGCAAACGCTCCGCCCAGCGCCAGCCCGATCACGGCCGCGCCCACGTACAGCACCAACATGCGATTCATCCGCTGATCACCTCGTCGAGCATGCCGGCCAGGCGATCTGCGCGGACAAAACCGTAGGCGCGCAGCGGCGCGATTTCCTCACCCGCCCGGAAGAACAGGTAGGCCGGCGGTCCGATCAAGCCGAAATGGCCAAGAATCTCGCGATGGTCGTCGTTGTAGTCGGTCACATCGACTTTGAGAATGGTCATGGAGGCAAAACGTTCCTGCACCACCGGTTCAGGAAAGGTGCGCCGCTCCATCCGGCGGCAATCCACACACCACTCGGCGGTAAAACTCAAAAACACCGCGCCCGGTTCAGCGGCAATGGCGGACTGCAGCTCGGCCAGCGTGTCGACCTGGCGGAAGGTCGCGGTTTGCGTCGGCGCAGCCACAGTGCCACCGCGCAAATGATGCAGCGGACGCAGCCAGTCATCCCCGCCAGACAGCGCCCCGATCCACTGAGCACCCCCGAACAGCAGCAGCACCAGCCCCAACGCCTGCCACAATTTACGCCAGCCGGAGACATCGGCCGGCAGGCGCGCCATGGCGCCCAGATACACGGCGCTGGCAATTGCCAGCGTGCCCCATAGCAACATGGTGATGGCCGGCGGGATCACCCGCTCCAGCATCCAGATGGCCAATGCCAGCAGGCCAACCCCGAACACGGCCTTGACCGCGTTCATCCAGGCGCCGGCGCGCGGCAGGAATTGTCCGGCCGAAGTGCCCCAGATCACCAGCGGGATGCCCATGCCGATCGCCATGGAAAACAGGGCCGCACCGCCGAGCACCGCATCGCCGGTCTGGCCGATATAAATCAGCGCGCCCATGAGCGCAGGCGCGACGCACGGACCGACCACCAGCGCCGACAGCGCACCCATGACCGCCGCACCGATCAGCGTGCCGCCCTCGGCCCGGTTCGACCACTCATTCAGCCGCGTCTGCCAGGACGCCGGCAACTGCA
>SKIE01000298.1 GCA_007116585.1 Wenzhouxiangella sp.
CGGTTCAGCTGGGAGGAGCGTCCCGAGGCCGATGTGTTTCCAAACCGCTTCGCGGTCGCGGTCCAGCTGTTGAGCCTGCAGCACAACCATCGCCTGCGTCTTCGCTGCTATGCGCCCGTTGACGACCTGCCGATGTTGCCGTCTCTGATCGAGGTCTGGGCGTCGGTCAACTGGTTCGAACGCGAGGCGTTTGATCTCTTTGGCATCGTATTCGATGGCCATCCGGATCTGCGCCGGATCCTGACTGATTATGGCTTTATCGGCCACCCGTTCCGCAAGGACTTCCCGCTGATCGGCAACGTCACCGTGCGCTACGACGAGGAAAAGGAAAGAGTCGTTTACGTGCCGGTGGAAATCGAGCCCAGGGTTGGCGTGCCGCGGGTGATTCGCCGCGACAGCCGCTACGTGGGCCAGCGTTTCGAAGGCCGCGAGGACGAGCCGGCATGAGCGAGATTCGTAACTTCACCCTCAATTTCGGGCCGCAGCATCCGGCCGCCCACGGGGCTTTGCGCCTGGTCCTGGAGATGAACGGCGAAACGGTCGAACGTGTCGATCCGCACATCGGGCTGCTCCATCGGGCAACCGAAAAGCTGGCCGAATCCAAGCCGTACAACCATTCCATCGGCTACATGGACCGGCTCGACTACATGTCCATGATGTGCAACGAGCACGCCTACGTTCGTGCGATCGAGCACCTGCTGGAGATCGAAGCGCCGGAGCGTGCCCAGTACATCCGCACGATGTACGACGAAGTGACCCGGATTCTGAATCACCTGATGTGGATCGCTTCCAACGCGCTCGATCTCGGCGCAATGAGTGTGTTCCTGTGGGCATTCCGCGAGCGCGAGGCCTTGCTGGATTCCTACGAGGCGGTTTCCGGCGCGCGTATGCATCCGACCTACTACCGCCCCGGCGGCGTCTACCGGGACCTGCCCGATCAGATGCCTCAGTTGGCCGAGTCCCGCTGGCGCAAGGGCAAGGACCTGGAGCGGATGAACCGCTGGCGACAGGGCTCGCTGCTCGACTTTCTGGAGGCCTTTACCGAAGATTTCTTCCACCGGGTCGACGACTACGAGACCATGCTCACCGACAACCGGATCTGGAAACAGCGCACGGTGGGCATTGCCGAGGTCAGCCCGGAGCGCGCCCTGCAGATGGGCTTCACCGGGCCGATGCTGCGCGGCAGCGGTGTGGCCTGGGATCTGCGCAAGAGACAGCCCTACGCCAAGTACCGGGACGTGGATTTTGATATCCCGGTCGGCACCAACGGTGACTGCTACGACCGCTACCTCGTTCGCGTCGAGGAGTGCCGTCAGTCCGCCCGCATTATCCAGCAGTGCATTGCCTGGCTGCGCGAAAACCCCGGCCCGGTCATGGTCAAGAATTTCAAGGTGGCACCGCCGACGCGGATGGAAATGAAGGAGGACATGGAAGCGACCATTCATCACTTCAAACTGTTCACCGAGGGTTACTGCGTGCCTGAAGGCGAGACCTACAGAGCCGTGGAAGCGCCCAAGGGTGAGTTTGGTTGCTATCTGGTCTCCGACGGGGCCAACAAGCCTTTTCGGGTTCACCTGCGTGCGCCGGCTTTTGTCCACCTCTCGTCCATGGATGAAATGCTGCGCGGCCACATGTTGTCCGATGTGCCGGCGGTGATCGCAACCCAGGACATCGTGCTTGGCGAGGTGGACCGATGAGCCTGCAGGCTACGGAACAACCAATTTCAGGCAAAGCGGCGTTGCTGTCGGATAAGACACGGCAGGTGATCGACCACTGGCGGAGCAAGTTTCCCGACGGCTTGGAGGGCCGCCGCTCGACCCTGATCCAGGCGCTGTATGCAGCGCAGCGTCAGAACGAGGGCTGGCTATCGAGTGAACTGATGGATGCAGTGGCCGACTACCTGGAGGTTCCGCCGGTCTGGGCCTACGAAGTGGCCAACTTCTACTCCATGCTGGAAACCACGCCGGTGGGACGGCACTCGATCTCGATCTGCACCAACATCTCCTGCATGTTGTGTGGCGCTGATCAGGTGGTTGAGCAGGTACAGAAGAAGCTGGGGATTCGCATGGGCGAGACGACGCCCGATGGCCGCATCTTCCTCAAGATAGAGGAGGAATGCGTGGCCGCCTGCACGGGGGCGCCGATGATGATCGTTGATGGTCATTATCATGAACATCTCACGCCCGAGAAAATCGACGAAATCCTGGACGGACTGGAGTGATCGCCATGACCGAAGCCAACGTCGTATTCACCCATCTTGATGCCGAGCGCTGCTGGTCGCTGGAGGCCTATCGCAAGGTCGGCGGCTGGCAGGCCTGGGAGAAGATCGTCGAGGAAAAGACCTCGCAGGAAGAGATCATCGAAGCGATCAAGAAATCAGCCCTGCGTGGCCGCGGCGGCGCGGGCTTCCCGACCGGCCTGAAGTGGTCGTTCATGCCGCGCTCGGCGCCCGGGCAAAAATACCTGCTGTGCAACTCTGATGAATCAGAGCCGGGCACCTGTCATGACCGCGATATTCTTCGCTACAACCCTCACGCACTGCTCGAGGGCATGGCCATTGCCTCCTATGCCATGGGGGTGACGGTGGCCTACAACTATCTGCGCGGTGAATTCCACCACGAACCGTTCGAGCGGGTGGAGGCGGCCCTGGCCGAGGCTTATGAGGCGGGCTACCTTGGCCGCAACGTGCGCGACTCGGGTATTGATATCGATATCTACAACGTGCTCGGCGCTGGCGCCTACATCTGCGGTGAGGAAACGGCGTTGATGGAGTCGCTGGAAGGTAAAAAGGGCCAGCCGCGCTTCAAGCCGCCGTTTCCGGCCAATTTCGGTTTGTACGGCAAGCCGACTACCATCAACAATACCGAGACGCTGGCCTCGGTGCCTGCCATCATGCGCAACGGCGCCGACTGGTTTCTGGATCTGGGTAAACCCAACAACGGCGGGGTCAAGGTGTTCTCAGTCTCAGGCCACGTCAATCGGCCGGGCAATCATGAAATTCCCCTGGGCACGCCGTTCGCCGATCTGCTGGAGCGCGCCGGCGGCGTGCGCAACGGCAATGCGCTCAAAGCGGTGATTCCGGGCGGCTCGTCCATGCCGGTGTTGCCGGCCGATATCATGATGGACACCACCATGGACTACGACGCGCTGCAGAAGGCCGGGTCTGGCCTGGGCTCGGGCGCCGTGATTGTGATGGATGAGACCACCTGCATGGTGGCGGCCTGCACTCGAATCGCGCGTTTCTACTATGCCGAATCCTGTGGTCAGTGCACGCCATGCCGTGAAGGCACCGGCTGGATGTACCGCGTGCTGTGTCGCATTCAGGACGGGCAGGGCCGGCCGGAAGATATCGATCTGCTGCTGTCGGCAGCCGGTCAGATCGAAGGCCATACGATTTGCGCGTTTGGCGAGGCTGCCGCCTGGCCGGTGCAGGGCTTCCTGCGCCATTTCCGGCATGAATTTGAATACTACGTGGAGCACGGCCGCTCAATCGTGGCTGACACGCTGGGAGCCGCCGCCTGATGGCCACGATCAATCCAACACAGACCGACCTGGTTACCCTGGAAATCGACGGCCACACGGTCGAAGCACCGCGCGGCTCCATGATCATCGAGGCAGCCGACCGCATCGGCATCGACATCCCGCGGTTCTGCTACCACCGCAAGCTGTCGATCGCGGCGAACTGCCGGATGTGCCTGGTCGACGTCGAGAAAGCGCCCAAGCCGCTGCCCGCCTGCGCCACCCCCGTGGCTGACGGCATGAAGGTGTTCACCGAATCGCGTCGGGCGGTTGATGCCCAGCGCGGCGTGATGGAGTTTCTGCTGATCAACCACCCGCTGGACTGCCCTATCTGCGACCAGGGCGGCGAGTGTGAACTGCAGGATCTGGCCATGGGCTATGGGCGCTCGGTCTCGCGCTTCAGCGAGCGCAAGCGCGTGGTCAAGGACAAGAACCTCGGGCCGCTGGTCGCCACCGACATGACCCGCTGCATCCACTGCACGCGATGCATTCGTTTCCTCGAAGAAATCGCGGGGACGGCCGAGCTCGGCGGCATCGGCAGGGGCGAACACACCGAAATCTCGACCTTTGTCGAGCGCAATATCAATTCCGAGCTGTCGGGCAACATCATCGATTTGTGCCCGGTCGGTGCCCTGACCAACAAGCCGTTCCGTTTTTCGGCGCGGCCCTGGGAAATGCGTGCCCGACCGTTCATCGGCGGTCACGACTGTCTAGGCTCGAACCTGTTCTATCACGTACGCGGGCGCAAGATCATGCGGGCCGTGCCGCGCGACAATGAGGCCATCAACGAATGCTGGCTGGCCGACCGTGACCGCTATTCGCACTTTGCCCTGGAAGCACCGGATCGGCTGTCCTCGCCGCGGATCAAGGTGGACGGTCAATGGCAGGACTGTGACTGGAACACGGCACTTGATGCCGCCGCTCGGGCAATCCGGGGGGCTATCGATGGAGGCGATCAGCTGGGCATCCTGGCCTCACCCCGCGCGACCTGCGAGGAGCATGGGTTGCTGCACCGGTTTGCGCAAGGGCTCGGCTGTGCCAACATTGATCACCGGCTCCGGCTGGATGACGTATCGCATCCGCAGGCCGGGCGCGCCCGAATGGACATTCCAAGCGCTGCGCTGGCCACCTCTGACACCCTGTTCCTTGTCGGCAGCAATATCCGCCATGACCAGCCCATCCTCGGCCATCGTGTCCGCACCGCGTGGCGGCAGCATGGTGCCAGGGTGATGGACCTCAACCCGGTTGCCTACGACTTCCCGTTCGACCTGAGCGAGCGTATGACCGTAGCCCCTCCGGACATGGTCGACGCGCTTGCCGCCGTCGCCCGCGCCGCAGCGGATCTGATCGGTCAAGTCGTGCCTGAAAACGGCGCCATGGGCGATCTGTTGCGTCAGGTGGAAGTGAGTGACGAGGCGCGGCGTATGGCTGCTGCGCTGAAAGAAAGCCAGAGCGGTGTGGTGCTGCTCGGCGATGTGGCCCTGAACCATCCGGAAGCCGGCCTGCTGCGTGCCCTGGCCGAGCAACTGGCAGAGTGGACATGCTGTGCCCTGTGCGTCCTGCCGGGGCCGGCCAACAGCCAGGGTGCCTGGGCCATGGGTGTGGTGCCCGGGACGGAAGGACTTGCGGCAAAGGCTATGCTGGACACGCCGCTTAAGGGGTATCTGATGTTGGGCATCGAGCCGTCGCTGGATCTGGCCAGTCCAGGTCGCGCCATGGCGGCGCTTCACGGTGCGGAATCGGTCGTCGCGCTGGCCGCTTATGCCAGCGACGACCTGCTCGAGGTGGCTGATGTCTTGCTGCCCATGGCCGCGCTGCCGGAAACCGACGGCAGCTACGTGAACCTGGACGACCAGATTCAGTCGTTCCGCGCTGCGGTCAAGCCCGCCGGCGATGCGCGCGAAGGCTGGAAAATCCTGCGCAAGCTGGGCGAGCTGCTGGGGCTGGACGGGTTCGATTTTGTCGGGCTGGAGCAGCTTGGTGAGACCTTGTCCCGCGAGCAGCCCCGGGAGGCTGCCGCATTCGCGCCGCCGGCTCGGAAGAGCGGCAGGCAGGATAAAGCCCTGTCTCGCATTGGCGATGTGCCGATTTACGCTGGCGATGCCATGGTGCGGCGCTCAGCGCCCCTGCAGCAGACCAAGCATGCTGATCCCGCCGTGGCCCGAATTCATCCGGACACCGCTGCTGCGATGCAGCTGGCTGAAGCCTCGCGGGTGCGAGCCCGCCAGGATGACGGTGCCACTGTGCTGGACCTTGAATTGGATGAACGCATTGCCCGCAACGCGGTCTGGCTGCCGGGCGCTGTGGCCGAGTCGGCTTCACTGGGTGGCGCTTATGCCGAGCTCATTATCGAGGCAGTAAACGAATGATCGAGCAACTCACCACCCTGCTGTGGACGGTAGCCAAGGTGCTGATGGTCGTGCTGCCGATCACGATGTCGGTGGCCTACTTCACCTACTTCGAGCGCAAGGTCATTGGCTACATGCAGGTCCGGCGTGGTCCGAACCGGGTCGGTCCGCTCGGATTGCTGCAGCCGTTTGCCGATCTGTTCAAGATGCTGTTCAAGGAGCTGATCATCCCGGCCAACGCCAACCGGTTTCTGTTCGTGCTCGCGCCCGTGCTGGCACTGGCACCCGCATTGACCGCCTGGGCCGTGGTGCCGTTCAACGACTGGCTGGTGCTGGCCGATATCGACGCCGGGCTGCTGTTCATCCTGGCGATGACGTCGATGGGGGTCTACGGCATTCTGATCGGCGGCTGGGCGTCCAACTCCAAGTACGCGCTGCTGGGCGGCTTGCGCTCGGCGGCCCAGACCGTGAGTTATGAAATCGCGATGGGCTTTGCGTTGGTCGGCGTGGTTGTACTGGCCGGTACGCTGAACCTGACCGGGATCGTGCACGCACAGTCGGGCGGCATCTTCAGCTGGTTCTGGCTGCCGCTGTTTCCCATGTTCGTGATTTATTTCATCTCCGGCGTGGCTGAAACCAACCGGGCGCCGTTCGATGTCGCCGAAGGCGAGTCCGAGATCGTGGCCGGGTTCCACGTCGAGTACTCCGGCTCGGCCTTTGCCGTGTTCTTCCTGGCCGAATACGCCAACATGATCCTGATCTCTGCGCTGGCCGCGTTGCTGTTCCTCGGTGGCTGGTTGTCGCCGTTTCAGGGCGTGCCGGTGCTGGGTGACACGTTTCTGGGCCAGGGCGGCGTGCACTGGTTCCTGGCCAAGACCGTGATTTTCTGTTTTCTCTACCTGTGGTTCCGGGCCACTTTCCCGCGCTATCGCTACGACCAGATCATGCGTCTGGGCTGGAAGGTGTTCATTCCCATCACCATCGTTTGGGTGATGGTGGCCGGGGTGTTGCGGGTGTCCGGACTTTACGGAGGCTGATGTTCATGCAGACCGTGACCCGATATCTCAAATCACTGATGCTGCTGGAGTTGATGAAGGGCATGGCGCTCACCCTCCGGTACTGGAAGAGCCCGAAGGAAACGCTGAATTACCCGGAGGAGAAGACGCCCAAGTCACCGCGGTTCCGCGGGTTGCATGCGTTGCGACGTTATCCGAACGGCGAAGAGCGCTGTATTGCCTGCAAGCTGTGCGAGGCTGTCTGCCCGGCGCTGGCCATCACGATTGATTCGCACCAGCGTGAGGACGGCACGCGGCGAACCACCCGCTATGACATTGATCTGTTCAAGTGCATTTACTGCGGTTTCTGCGAAGAGTCGTGCCCGGTGGATTCCATTGTCGAAACCGACATTAGCGAGTACCACTTCGAAAACCGCGGCGAAAACATCGTGACCAAGTCGCAACTGCTTGCTATCGGTGACCGATTCGAGGACAAGATCGCCGAGGCCCGCCGCAGGGACGCGGCTTTCCGTTAGAACAATAAAAGGGATTTTCAACGTCAGGGCATGCCAATCATTGAGCTGGTTTTTTATCTGTTCGGGACCATCCTGATCCTGTCCGCTTTGAGCGTGGTCACGGTCGGGAACCCCGTGTATGCAGCGCTGTTCCTGGTGCTGGCCTTCTTTTCTGCGGCCTGCATCTGGCTGCTGCTGCAGGCCGAATTCCTGGCCATTGTGCTGGTGCTGGTCTACGTCGGCGCCGTCATGGTGCTGTTTTTGTTTGTTGTGATGATGCTCGACGTCAAATCCGCACCGTTGAAGGAAGGCTTTACCCGCTTCCTGCCGGTCGGGCTGGCTGTTGCCTTCGCCATGGCGCTGCAGATGTTTCTGGTTATCTGGACGCGCGGCATGGAATCCGTGCCTATGCCGGAACCCAAGCCGGAGGGCTACAGCTATACCGCGGAACTGGGTCTGCTGCTCTACACCGATTATCTGTTTGCGTTCGAGGTGGCCGCGGTACTGCTGCTGGTGGCCATTATTGCGGCCATCATGCTCACCCACAGACAGCGTCCGAATACCAAGAAGCAGGATCCCTCCCGCCAAGTGCGCGTTCGCCGTGAGGAGCGGGTTCGCCTGGTCAGCATGCCGGCCGAGGGACAGTCGAGCGCAGGCTCGGGCAGTCAGCGCGGAGGGGAGGGCTGATCATGCTGACGCTGGCACATTTCCTGACCCTGGGCGCGTTGTTGTTCTGCATCAGCGTGGCCGGCATCTTCCTGAACCGGAAGAACGTGCTGATTCTGCTGATGTGCATCGAACTGATGCTGCTGGCGGTCAACATCAACTTCGTCGCGTTCTCGCACTTCCTCGACAACATGGACGGCCAGGTTTTCGTGTTCTTCATTCTGACCGTGGCCGCGGCGGAGGCCGCGATCGGCCTTGCCATTCTGGTCGTGCTGTTCCGTAACCGACGCACGATCAACGTCGAAGAACTGGCCGACTTGAAGGGGTAGGGGATGAGCATTGAAACCATTCTGCTGCTGATTCCGCTGCTGCCGCTGGCCGGCTGCCTGATCGCCGGCCTGCTGGGTGGCGTGATCGGTCGCGCGGGCGCTCACTGGGTCACCATCCTGGCCGTGGCCGCATCGTTCGGCCTGTCTGCCTATGTTGCCTGGGAGGTCTTTTTCAATGATCTGCCGGTGCTGAACTACTCGGTCTATACCTGGGCCGTGACCGACGGCTTCCGGTTCGAGATCGGGTTCCTGGTCGATAGCCTGACCGCACTCATGATGGTCGTGGTGACCTTCGTGTCGCTGATGGTGCACATCTACACCGTCGGCTACATGCACGACGACCCGGGCTATCAGCGTTTCTTCGCCTACATCAACCTGTTCACTTTCGCCATGCTGATGCTGGTGATGGCGAACAACTTCCTGCAGCTGTTTTTCGGCTGGGAGGCGGTCGGTGTGGTGTCGTATCTGCTGATCGGCTTCTGGTACAAGAAAGACTCGGCGGTGCGCGCCAACCTGAAAGCCTTTCTGGTCAACCGCGCCGGCGACTTCGGACTGCTGCTGGGCGTGGCCGCCGTGCTGATGTATGCGGGGTCGCTGGATTATGCAGCAGTCTTTGCCGCCGTGCCTGCCATGGAGGGTCAGACGATCAGCGTCCTCGGCGGCACGGAATGGTCGGTGCTGACGTTTATCTGCATCTGCCTCTTCATTGGCGCCATGGGGAAATCGGCGCAGGTGCCTTTGCACGTATGGCTGCCCGACTCCATGGAAGGCCCGACGCCGATCTCGGCCCTTATTCACGCCGCCACCATGGTGACGGCGGGCATTTTCATGGTCGCGCGTCTGTCCCCGATGTTCGAAGCGTCCGTGCCGGCGCTGAGCTTTATTCTCATCATCGGCGCCTTTACGGCCCTGTTCATGGGGCTGATTGGCATCGTCCAGACCGACATCAAGCGCGTCGTGGCCTACTCGACCCTGTCGCAGCTCGGCTACATGACGGTAGCGCTGGGGGTGTCGGCCTATTCAGTCGCCATCTTCCATCTGATGACCCATGCGTTTTTCAAGGCGCTGCTGTTCCTCGCCGCCGGCTCGGTCATCATGGCCTTGCACCACAAACAGGACCTGCGCGACATGGGCGGGCTGTGGCGCTACATGCCGATTACCGCGGCAACCGCCTGGCTGGGATCGCTTGCGCTGATCGGATTCCCGTTTTTCTCGGGCTTCTATTCAAAGGATCTGATTATCGAGGCCGTAAAACTCGCCGACCGTCCGGGCGTTGCTTTCGCCACGTTTGCCGTCTACGCCGGCGTGGTGATTACCGCCCTGTACTCATTTCGCTTGCTTTACCTGGCCTTTCACGGGCCGACCCGCATGGATGAAGAGACCCGGTCGCACGCGCACGAATCACCCTGGGTGGTGACGGTGCCGCTGATCCTGCTCGCTATTCCCTCCGTCCTGATCGGCTATTTCACGGTAGTGCCGCTGCTGTTCGGCGGTGCGTTGAGTGATGCCATCTTTATCCGCGAAGCGCACGATGTGGTCGCACAGCTGGCCTACAAGTTTGAAGACGGTCCGTTCGCCTTCGGCTTGCACGGGTTCATGACGCCCGTGTTCTGGTTGGCCATGCTCGGCGTGGCGATGGCTACTTATGTCTATCTGTTCAACCCCAAGCTGGCCGAGACGGCCAAGCAGCGGTTGTATCCGCTCTGGAAGGTGCTGGACAACAAATATGGCTTTGATGATTTGTACATGAAAGGCATTACCGGTGGTTCCCTGAAACTGGCCTCCGGGCTTTCCAGCCGCGGCGACCGCATGATTATCGACGGCTGGATTGTCAATGGCTCGGCGCGGTTTGTCGGCCATATGTCTGCGGTGATGCGAACGCTCCAGTCGGGCTTTCTGTTTCACTACGCGTTTGCCATGATCATCGGCCTGGTGGCGATCGTGTCGGCTTTCGTGCTGCTGCGCTAGGTCGGGGGAAGCGATATGTCTGAATGGCCCCTGCTGAGCCTGCTGATCTGGCTGCCCATTGTTGGTGCGGTTTCGGTCGTCGGGATTGCCTCGAGCCTGCCCAACCTGGTCCGTCCGCTGTCGCTTATTCTTGCGCTGGCGTCTTTCGTGCTGGCGATCGCGCTGTACGCCGCTTTCGATGCCAGTTCGGCGGCGATGCAGTTCGAGGAGCGTGTGGTCTGGATCGCTGCGTTCGATATCTACTATCACGTCGGTGTCGATGGCCTCTCCCTGCCGCTGATCCTTCTGACCACGCCGATTTCGGTGCTGATCGTTGTGGCCAGCTGGTGCATCAAGGACCGGCCACATTTATACATGGCCAGTTTCCTGCTGCTGCAGGGGCTAATGGTCGGGGTGTTCTCCTCGCTGGATGCCCTGCTGTTCTATGTCTTCTTCGAGGCGATGCTGGTACCGATGTTTCTGATCATCGGCATCTGGGGCGGGCCGAACCGGATCTACGCCACGCTCAAACTTTTCCTGTTCACGTTTTTCGGTTCGGTCTTCATGCTGGTCGCCCTGCTGTGGCTGTATCTGCAGTCGGGCAGTTTCCAGGTCCTCGACCTGCACCAGCTGCCCATCGCCCTCGACGCGCAGATCCTGGTGTTCCTTGCTTTCCTGATTGCGTTTGCGGTCAAGGTGCCGATGTGGCCGGTGCATACCTGGCTGCCCGATGCCCACGTCGAGGCCCCGACCGGTGGTTCCGTTGTGCTGGCAGCCATCATGCTCAAGATTGGCGGGTATGGATTGATTCGCTTCGCGCTGCCAATTGCGCCTGATGCGGCCGCCGCGCTTGACTGGCTGGTGATCGGTATCTCGCTGGTGGCCATTGCCTATATCGGCTTTGTTGCGCTGGCCCAGAGCGACATGAAAAAGCTGATTGCCTACAGCTCGATTGCCCACATGGGCTTTGTCACGCTCGGCTTGTTTCTGGCCTTCGCCATCGTCCAGAACACCGGTGGTGCAACGGGGGCCGGCCTGGGCATTACCGGCGCCATGGTTCAAATGATTTCGCATGCCTTTGTGTCCGGGGCAATGTTCATCATCGTGGGCATGCTGTATGACCGCGTGCACAGCCGCGAGATGGCGAGTTATGGTGGTGTGGCCAACACCATGCCGTGGCTGGCCATGTTTGCCGTCCTGTTCTTCATGGCCAATTCCGGTCTGCCGGGCACCTCCGGCTTCGTCGGCGAATTCATGGTGATTCTGGCTGCGTTCCAGGCCAACTTCTGGTTTGCTTTTGTTGCAGCCACCAGCCTGTTGCTGGGCGCGGCCTACAGCCTGTGGCTGGTGCGTCGAGTGTTTTACGGTGAGGTTGCAAACCATGCCGTGGCCGGGCTGAAAGACCTGACCCCGCGTGAATGGTTTCTGATGACGACGCTGGCGGTTTTCGTACTCGGAATCGGCATCTGGCCGTTTCCGCTGATCGAAATCATGGAGGCTTCCGTGCTCAATCTGGTCGAGCACATCACGGTTTCCAAACTGCCCTGAGATCTGGACTGAATCATGACGTTAGCCGAGCTCCAACTTGCCTTGCCCGAGATTTTCCTGCTCTCGGCTGCTTGCGCCATTCTGCTGGCCGACCTGTTCATTCCGGACGAGCGTCGCGGACTGACCCACATGCTCGCGGTGGCCGCGCTGGTGTTTACCGCCATACTGACCCTACGTCTGATGATGCCGCCGGGCGATGTGGTTTACGCGTTCAGCGAGACTTTCATCCGCGACCGCTTCGGCGATGTCCTCAAGGTCTTCAGTTATCTGATTCTGGCCGGGGTATTTGTTTATGCCAAGCACTACCTGCGCCGGTTTGGACTGTTCAAGGGCGAGTTCTACAGCCTGAGCCTGTTTGCGCTGCTCGGGGTGATGGTGTTGATCTCATCGGCCAATTTCATCACGCTCTACCTGGGGCTTGAGCTTTTGGCCTTGTCGACCTATGCCCTGGTGGCGCTGGATCGGGACTCGCGGTTCGGGTCCGAGGCCGCGATGAAGTATTTCATTTTGGGGTCGCTCGCTTCTGGCCTGCTGCTGTACGGTATGAGCCTGCTGTATGGAGCGACCGGCAGTCTGCAGCTGGCCGAAATCAACGCCGCGCTGCAGGGCGGCGCCGGTGATTCCATGCTGCTGACCTTCGGTCTGGTGTTCATTGTGATTGGCGTGGCTTTCAAGCTGGGAGCGGTGCCGTTTCATATGTGGGTGCCCGATGTATACCACGGCGCACCGCTGCCGATTGCGCTGTTCATTTCATCGGTGCCCAAGCTGGCCGGTCTGGCGCTGGCGATCAGGCTGTTGGACAACGGCCTGGGCGGTTTGCATGCCGACTGGCAGGGCATGCTGGCGGTGCTGGCCGCGTTGTCCCTGGTGCTGGGTAACTTTGTTGCCGTTGCCCAGACCAACATCAAGCGCATGCTGGCCTACTCAACCATTTCCCATATGGGGTTCATGCTGCTGGGCATTCTGGCCGGAACGCCGGAGGGCTATGCTGCCGCCATGTTCTACGCGATCGCCTACGCCATCATGTCGGCCGGCGCGTTTGCCGTTCTGATTCTGGTCTCGTCCGAAGGGCGCGAGGCCGATCAACTTGAGGACTTCAAGGGCCTGGCCAAGCGCAACCCCTGGCATGCCTTCCTGATGCTGATGATTCTGTTCTCGCTGGCAGGCATTCCCGTGTTCCTCGGGTTCTTCGCCAAGTGGCAGGTGATTGCGGCTGCCATCGGGGCAGGCTTTACCTGGCTGGCGGTGCTGGCCGTGCTGACCGCGGTGGTCGGCGCGTTCTACTACCTGCGGGTGGTCAAACTGATGTACTTCGATGAGCCCGAAAACGAGCAGCCAATCGCCGCACCCGTGGATTTCCGCGCGGTGTTGACGGTCAACGGCATGTCATTGCTGCTGCTGGGGCTTTTCTCCGGCGGGTTGATCAGCTTGTGTATCAGCGCTTTTGTCTGATGGCCGCCGGCCTGATCAAGGCCATCGCGCTCAAAACAGCCAGGCGAGCACAAACCAGACCAGCATGATGATGCCGATGAGCAGTTTGCTCGCGGTGCCGATAATCACGCCGACCGAGGCACCAACCCCGGCTCGCATGGAATCATCCAGGTTGGCTTTGCCCATCAGGTGACCGGCCACCGCGCCCAGGAATGGGCCGAACAGGATGCCGGCCAGACCGAAAAACAGGCCGACCAGCAAGCCGAGGGCTGCGCCAAGAATCGCCAGCCGCCCGGCACCAAA
>SKIE01000042.1 GCA_007116585.1 Wenzhouxiangella sp.
AGGAGATTCATGGGTCTTTCGCGGAAATAGCTGGTCAGGTAGCTCAAGCGGTCAGGGATGAATTCGACATTCAGATTCCGTACCCCGAGAAATACGTTGAGCTTGGCGCTGACATGCATTGTCCATAGCAGCAAGAACGTCCACAGCCCGAACTGGTTGGGCTGGCCCCAGGTCAGCCACAGCAGCAGGCCAGCCGTGGCCAGGATGGCCAGCTCGTGGTACGCGCTGGTTGCGACACCAAACAAGAAGCGCTGCCAGCCTTGGCAGTCTTCGGGGCAGCGGTCTTGCCGTGGGCCGGTCACAATGCCCATGTAATAACTCATGGTGTGCCAGCCCCAGATCAGCAGACCGCAGGTAAAAGCCAGCCAGACGGATGACACCGTCACCTGGCTTGCGCTGTACCAAAGGCCGTAAATTGCTCCCAAAAGCACCAGCGTTGCGCCCGACAGGCTCCAGCGAAACGTGCGCACCGGGCGTCCATTGAGATAAAAGATGATGCCGGTGCTGAACCACCACAACAAGGTGGCGTACACAACACTGAAGACGATCAACAACAAGACGTTATCGCCCTTTTGACGGCATAAAGCGCTTCAAGGATTGGCCGGAGCCGGTCAAAAGGTTCGGCTGCAGTGATCATGACAGATCGTCCCGGGCCAGCAGGGCTTTGAACGACTCAACGCCGGCAGGCCCGAATGCCTGCAGATCAATGCGTTCACCGGTCATCGGGTCTTCCAGCAGCAGGATGCCGTTGGCTTGTTCAATCAGCCGGAACGGATACTCGTTGCTGACGCCGCCGGCCCGTCTTGCGCGGGCCAGGCTTCGCAGCACGCCGCGAATGAAGCCGCCCTCGCCGGGTTCAATGACCTTGAGCAGCGCGCCGATTTCGCCGTTCTGATATTCGTGCACGACCACGGTGCCGCCCGCGCCGTCGGCGAAGATCAACTCTCTTTGCTCCACCACTTGCGCGGGTTCCGGCACGCGCGCGAAAGGTTCCGCGCCGGAGGCGCGGAAAAGCGCCACTGCCAGAATGGTGCCGGCAATAACAACCGCCGCGCCGATCAACACCGAACGCGGGATCTTGATGTCATGACGATGATCTTTATCGGCCATGAGAGTTTTTCTCAAGAGGGCTGAGCCCGATCCAACCGCGTCGTGTCATCGTTTGCGCTGGCCGAGGCGGATGGTCCGCTGCGCTGCTCGGCCTCAAGCGCCTCGCCGAGAATTTGCGCGGCCTGCTGCGGCTCTGGAACGGCCCAAAGCATCGGCAGTGGCCGTTTCACGGCAAACAGTCGACAGTTTGGCCAGATCATTGTGTAGAGAATTCTGGGGCCGGTCATGCTCAGTTGGATGTCGCCGCTGTCGTCGGCAAAGGTTTTCATGTCCGCGCTTTGCAGCTTGCTGAAAGGCAAATTGATTGCCGTGGTGAAGGCCAGGCCGGACTGAACAATGACCCGCTTGTTGGTGAATGTATAGACCGTTGTTCGGCCATACAGCCAGGCCAGCAAGGACAATATGGCGATCACGGCCAGGGCGGGCGGTACCGTCCAAATCATCGAGCGCAGGGCATCGCCCAGTCCGCCGCTCAGCAGCGCCGAGCCGGCGACCCAGGCGATGATGATGAGGAAATACAGGGCGATCTTGTAGACATGAAACACCCGCCGACCGTAGGCCTGCCAGACGGGTGAGCGCTGCCAAAGCACGTGCTCACCCTCCGGCAAGGGCCCGGGTAACGGCAGGTTTGCTTTCGCTTGCTGCTCGCTCAAATCAACGGTCTCTGACGTGAAGGATGGGCGTAGAGATGTCCGCTGGCGAAGTACGCGCAGATCTTGTCTTCTTCCAGTCGGGTGACCTGCTCGTCACTGGCCGTTCGCGGCACGTGCACAAAGTGGTGCGACATGATCGAAGAGACCTCGATCCGCATCTTGTCGAACAACACCCGGGCAAAGCCATAAGGCAGCAGCGGATTGTTGCCGGTGGATTCCTCGTCGTTGTCGAGCTTGATTTCGTAGAACAGAATTCTCGGCTCTGCGCGATCCACCCATAAATCCACTACCTTACCCACTGTTTTGCCGTCTGCAGCGCGAACTGGCAGGCCGCGCGGATCCGGATCAGTCGACTCGACGGTAAAGTCGGTGGCGACGCGCATCGGCACGATCTTCGGCTTGCCGCTGATGGCCAGATCAGGAACGTCCTCGCGCTCTGCATAACTACCCGGCCCGACGTGATCGCGCATCGGGTCGCCGGTGGGTACGAGGGGGGCGCCCAGCCATTTCGCTTTCGGCTCGGTACCTGCTACCGGGCTTGGCGGTGGCGGTGGCTTGGGCAGCTGCACCGTGCCGGCGCCGTCGCGCAGCAGGAAGGTCTTGGGCGATGGCGGGGCCGGCCATCCAACGACCTTGACGCGCGACGAGCGGTTGCTGCGGTCAGACTCCAGCGGATAACCCTCGCGTTTGTCTTCGCGGCGCAGATAGATGACCAGAAAAGCGAAGAAAATCCAGAATGCGTACAACACAAGCTGGGCCACGTTGATGTAGCTGGTGATGAATCCTGACGGCATGATGTTTCTCCTTGCAGTAGCGCCCGGTCAGCCGGGCATTTGGTCCAGGCCGATGCGTTTGCGCGCGCCTGGATTCGAGCCGTCTCGTTGCCAGGGTCGGGCCAGGGGACCGACGACAGCCAGCGTGACGAACAAAAGAATGATTTCAAGATGGTACACAACTCCATAGGCGACTGCGGGGCCGGTCAGCGCCGAACCCAGGTGTCCCTGAACGGCCAGGCCGTGGAACATGTCGCGGAGGGCGCCGCCTATGGCGATACCGGAGCCTATGGCGGTGGCCTGCACCGCGCCCCACACGCCGAGCACGATGCCATTGTCGCTCTCACCGGCCATATCCATGGCTGCGGTCAGGGTGCTGACGCCAAACAGGCCGCCGCCGAATCCGATCAGCACGGTGCCGATACGAAAGATCAGGCTAGAATCCATGGGCGAGGCCAGGATAACGGCGGTAAAGGCGGCGATACCGACCAGAAGCCCGACCGCGGTAAGCCGATGAGGGTCGCTGCCGCGGCTGAGCAATCGCGCTGCGACGGCAAAAGCCGCCAGCGCGCCCATGGCCAGCATCGCGGTCAGCAGCGTGGTGTCGCTGACGCTCAGCCCCAGCACTTCGGCACCGTAGGGCTCAAGCAGGATGTCCTGCATGCTGAAGGCAATGCTGCCAAGCCCGACGACCAGCAGAAACCGGCGCATGCCTGTCTGCTGAACCAACTGGCCCCAGGCCTTGCTGAAGGACGGCCGCGGCGCATCCCGGGCGGTTCGGGCCGGGTTGCGGGCTTCCTGTTTCCACAATGCGATACAGTTGAGCACCATGGTGGCCAGCGCCGCGCCCTGCAGGACGCGTATCAGACGAATCTGGTCGAAATCGTTCAGGGCCAGGGCGAAAACCAGCGCGCTGACAGCCATCCCTGCCAGCAGCACGACATAAAGCAGCGCGATGACGCGCGGACGTGTTGCGGCGGGCGCGAGATCGCCGGCAAGCGCCAGACCGGCGGTTTGCGCCGTGTGCATTCCCGCGCCGGTCAGCAGGAAGGCCAGGGCGGCACCGGCAACGCCAATCCAGGCCGGGCCCTGGCTGTCCCCGGACAGCAACAGCAGCGCAAACGGCATGATAGTCAGCCCGCCGAACTGCAGCAGCGTGCCGAACCAGATATACGGTACGCGGCGCCAGCCCAATACCGAGCGATGCGTATCCGAGCGGAACCCGATCAGGGCCCTCAGCGGGGCGAACACCA
>SKIE01000334.1 GCA_007116585.1 Wenzhouxiangella sp.
GCGCCGTGGTGTTTTCTCGGATGTGGGTTCGGACATGCAGGGTGTGCCCTGATATTACCCTCGAATTGTGGCCTGCCGCCGGGTGTTAGTCCAGTCGGCTCAGCTCTTCGATCAGCGTGGCAGTGCACAGCATGCCGGCGTGGAAGCAATCCAGGCGGATATTCTCGTTCGGCGCGTGGTTGGCTTCATCGGCATTGGCGTAGGGCACCATGATAGACGGTGCCCCAAGGATGCGAGTCCAGACCTGGTCGGGCAGGCTGCCGCCCATGCAGGGGTACACCAGGGGCTGAGCCCCGAAGCCCTTGGCCACGGCGGCGATCACGGCCTGCGATACCGGTAGTTCGGCCGAAGTGCGCGAGGGGTGCATGTCCTCCTCGCGGCGGATGACGTGCACACTCGGATGATGCCGGGCAATGTGGGCCTCGATTTTCCTGATCAGGTCGTCCGGATCCTGGTCCGCCACCAGGCGGACTTCCAGCCGGGCCGTGGCGGTGGACGGGATGATGTTGCGCGTGCCTTCACCGACATGGCCGCTGCTCAAACCGTTGATGGTCAGCGTGGGCTTGAACATCAAATGTCGGTAGAACTCGGCCGCCGGCTGGCGCACCGCATCGACGCCGTAGACCCTGGCCAGTTGTTTCGGGTCGAACGGCAACTGCTCCAGCAGTTTGGCTTCGAACGGGGTGGGCGGCCGCACTTGCTCTTCAAAGCCCTCGATGGTGATGCGCCCGGACGGATCGCGCAGGCTGGCCAGCAGCTGGACCATCTCCCACGCGGCATCCGCGATCACCCCGCCACGATTGCCCGAATGGTGATCGGTGGTCGCGGTCTGCAGGTGCAAGTCGAAATTCATCACCCCGCGTACGCCGAACACCACCATCGGCGCGCCGCTTTCGTGCATGGGCCCGTCCGCGGTCAGCACCAGGTCGGTTGCCAGCAGATCGCGATGCGCCGCTACGAATGGCGCGAGCGAAGGGCTGCCGATTTCCTCCTCGCCCTCGAACAGGAACTTGACGTTGACCGGCAGCTCGCCGGCTGCTTCCAGCCAGGCCTGCACCGCCAGAATATGGGCCAGCAGCTGACCCTTGTTGTCGCCAGTGCCGCGGCCATACAGCCGGCCGTCGCGCACCGTGGGTTCGAACGGCGGGCTGGTCCATGAGTCCAGCGGCCCGGGCGGCTGGACATCGTAATGGCCATAAAACAGCACCGTTGGCCGCGGCTCGTCACCCCCGGCGCGAACCTGGCCGAACACCACCGGCTGGCCGGCGGTGGCAAGGATTTCAGTCTCGATGCCGCCGGCCACCATCAGATCGCGCAACAACCCGGCGCACTCGACCACGCCTTCGTTGCGGCTGCTGATGCTGGGTTGCGCCACCAGGCGCTGGAGTGTGGCCAGGTGCGCGGCCTGTTGCGCGTCGATGCAATGCCTTACTGCAGAGAGTGTCATGGGTGCTTGAATCCTCTCCGTGCTCATGCCCGCGGCCGAAACGACTGCTGCAGCGCCAGGCCGGCAACGATCAGGCCCAGCCCGATCCAGGTGGACGGCAGGATGGTTTCGCCGACAAAGGCGCGGATGAAAAACAGCGACAGGAACGGCGAGAGAAAGATCAGGTTGCTGATTCGGGCAGTGCTGCTGGTCAGCCGCATTGCACCCAGCCAGAGCGCAAACGCCAGCCCCATTTCGAACACCCCGACATACGCCGCCCCGGCCAAGCCGCGCCAGTCCGGCACGCCCAGGCCGGCGGTCAGCGCACAAGCCAGCAGCACAAACGGCAGGGCCAGGCTGAAGTTGCAAAACAGCGCCACCAGCGGGTCGCGATGGTCGCGCGTACTGTAAATCCAGTACAGCGCCCAGAGCACGGTGCTGCCCAGCGCCAGGCCCACGCCCACCGGGTTGGCAAACTCCAGCGCCAGAATCTGGCCGCGGGTGGCAATCGTCCACACCCCGGCATAGGCCACCACGCCGCCCACAATGTCCATTCGCGTCAGGCGCTGACCGAGCAGGGGCACGGCCAGAATGGCCAGCGTGAAGGCCCAGGTGTAGTTCAGCGGCTGCGCTTCCTGGGCTGGCAGCCGGTCATAGGCCTCGAACAGCACCACGTAATAGGCCAGCGGATTGATCAGCCCCAGCCCGAGCGAACGCAGATAATCGCTGCGGCTGCCCTGCAGCACCAGGCCCAACCGCCCGGTGACCAGCAACAGCAGGCCCAGCGTGATCACCGCCGCCACGCAAGCCCAGGCCAGCAGCTGGATCGGCGCCAGGTGCTCCAGCGACAACTTGAACGCCGTGGCCACCGTCGACCACAACAGCACCGCCCCAAGGGCAAATAGCAGCGCGCGCTTTTCGTTAACGGCTTCCATGAATGGCGTGCAGATATCAGAGCTCGGTCAAGGGGTTGCGGACGTTCAGCGAGGCGAAGCGAGAAAAATCCCGATCAGCAGACCACAGTTCGCGAACGCCATGGTATCCGCAGATGGCGGCGATCCGAGCATCATGGATGATCGGACCCTGAAGTTGGGTCGGGCGGGCCAGCGTGTCCAGTGTCTCCAGATAGCCATCGCCCTCACTCAGGAAGCCACCAGTCAGAGAAAGCTGCAAGCGACCGAGTGCATCCAGCACTTCACGGGCACTTCCATGGAACGGCATTTCCGGACGGTGGGCATAGAACAGAATATGGCATCCGGGCGCATGTCCGGGTGCAATGCTAGACGCTTTGATGTCCTAACGCTATAATGACATGCCCGACAGTTGGTGAATATCATGAGCGATACATCCAAGCGTTCCACAGTTTATTTCGACCCTCAACTGCACGCCGCGCTGCGTCTGAAGGCTGCGCATACGCATCGTTCCCTGTCAGAGATCGTCAACGATGCTGTCCGTGCGGCGTTGGCTGAGGACCAGGAAGATCTGGCCGCGTTCGAGGAAAGGATTTCCGAGGCAACCATGAGCTATGAAGCTTTGCTCGACGACTTGAAGGCTCATGGCAAACTATAAGCTTGTATTCAGGAAGTCTGTCTCCAAGGACCTTCGCTCGATTCCGAACCAGGATGTTGCCCGCATACTTCAGCGCCTGGAGTCGCTGCAGGAAAATCCCCGCCCCGTCCACAGCGAAAAACTCTCGGGCCTGGAGCGCTACCGAATCCGACAGGGGGTATACCGAGTCGTCTATGAAGTGCAAGATAGGCTTCTTGTCGTAACGGTGGTAAAAGTCGGCCATCGAAAGCACGTCTACAAGCGTGGATAGTGGGCCATGCCATTCAATAGATCTTTGCTGCTGAGCCGGAGATTGCAAAGTTTCCGGGCCGCTGTTCCGAACCCATGACCCGACCAACGCATCAGGGCTGTGTGAGTCGGCGAGCATCTGAAATGCCGTGTTTGTGCACCGGTCAGGCCAAACCGCTATAATTTCGGCCTCCCCGCAATGGGGATTAAGGTGATGTAATGCCGATGTAGCTCAGTTGGTAGAGCAACGCATTCGTAATGCGTGGGTCGGGGGTTCGAATCCCTCCATCGGCACCATCTAATACAACTTCATTTTCAATAGCTTACAGAGCTTTTTCGGCTCGGTCAAGTCCGTCGATTTTCGCGTTGTGACCAAATTGGGGCCAAATTGGGGCCAAATTGTGACCGGCTGTGACCCTGACCGGTTTTTTTTGACCCACGCACTCTCCACGCATGGGTACTGCTTTGGTCGTCCTCTCCGCTCCACCCTTGTGACCAAATTGTGACCAGTTGTGACCATCATCAGCCGATGCGGCCACTGGTTTGA
>SKIE01000263.1 GCA_007116585.1 Wenzhouxiangella sp.
CAAGATAGCTTTCGACAACTACGTTGCGGCCATATTCCGCCGCCTTGTCGAAGCCCGCCTCAACCTCTTCGGGGCTGCTGAGCCTGATTGACACGCCGCGGCCGTGATTACCGGCCAGGGGCTTGGTGACGACCGGGCCACCGATGCGTTGCGCCGCGCGCACCGCATCTCGCGCCCGCTGCACCAGGTACTGCGCCGGCACTGGCAGGCCCAGATCGCGCAGAATCTGGTTGGTTTCTTCCTTGTCGGAGGCCAACTCGACGGCGATGTTGCTGGTCAGGCTGGTGGTGGTGGCCTGGATGCGCTTCTGGAACCGGCCGTGACCGAACTGGACCAGGCTTTGCCGGTTCAGGCGCAGCCAGGGAATGCCGCGGTCTTCGGCGGCCCGCACCAGCGAGGCCGTGCTGGGGCCGAAAGCTCTGCGCTGGGCGCGCAGAATGAATCGGTCACGCTCTTCTTCAAAGTCCCAGTCGGGGCCGGGTGCGTCTTCCGGTCGCAGCGACTCCGGCAGCAGGCTGTGCAGCAGCTTCAGCCCCAGCTCGCCCGCGGCCCGGCCGACGGCGTCGTCGTCGTACTCGAACACCATGGTGTAGTGGCCCGGCTGGCCTTCGATCGAGCGCGTGCGGCCGAAAGTCACATCCGAGCCGGCAATGCTCTGCAACTCCAGCACCACGTGTTCGAGCACATGCCCCAGCCAGGTGCCTTCGTCTTCGCGCAGGCGGCGCACAAAACCGCCAGCGACCCGGTAAGAGCAGCCGTGTTCATCCAGCCCCGGCAGGCACTGCAGCAGGCTGTCGACAAAGTCTTGACCCAACCGTCCCGTCGGCCAGTGTTCCAGTTCCCCAAGGTCCAGGATGTAGCGGATGACTGGGAAATGGGCATACAGATTAGGGCCGACGTAGACGTTGGTTTTCAGGACTTTCATGGTGCTACTCCGCGCTGGCCTTGCGGCTCAGGATTTCAAAACGACCGCCGGCCACCAGAATATGCAGCTTGACGCCGACCAGGCTGACCGGCTCGCCCTCGCGCGCGCGGTCCATTGAAGAATAGCTGAGCTCGCTGGGATCAACCAGCGTGATACCGCCGCTGCCGACCACTTCCAGGTCATCGCCCGGGCGGATGAAAGCTGCCGTGTCCTCGTCCAGTCCGATGCCGATGGCAAACGGGTTGTAGGCCAGCGCTGTCAGCAGTCGGCCCAGGCGGTCGCGTTCGCGGAAGTGCTGGTCGATGATGAAGCTGTTGGTCAATCCCAGGCCCGGGGCGAGGGTGACCTTGCCCGGCGTGGGCGTCGCGCCCTCGCGACCGCCGGCGATCATGTGCTCCGGCATGAAGGCCGCACCGGCCGAAGTGCCGGCAACATGCATGCCGGCGGCGTTGCGGCGGCGGATGGCGATGGCGGTTTCTGTCCCACCCAGTGTGGTTGACAGGCGCAACTGGTTGCCGCCGGTCATGAACACGCCGTCGGACTTGTTGATGTAGGCGATGTGTTCCGGGTCATTGGCGTCATCGCGAGTGACGATGGGCAAGACCGCCGCGTGCTTGATGCCGATCTTGCGGAACAGCTTCTCGTAAGTCGGCCCCGTGTCAGGCAGCTCGGAGGCGGTGGGAATGATCGCAATGCGGGCGTCCTTGCCGCCGCACTCGCTGATGAAGCGGTCCAGGATCTCCGGGTTGTGGAACTTGTCCTCGGCGCCGCCAATCGGAATGATGTAGCCGCGGTTCTTGTTTTCTCTTTCGCCGGATGGGCACATCAGGTCGAACTCCTCCAGATTCCTTGGGACATGACTTTTTCTATGTGGTGTTGTTGGTCAAGCACGACCAGATCAGCTGCTGCACCCACCTCGATCCGGCCGCGGTCATGGAAGCGCAGCAGTCGGGCAGGGTTCAGGGTAAAGGCCGGCAGCACGCGCTCGAGTGCCTCGCCGCGGGCCAGCAGTCGGGTCAGGGTGTCGGTCAGCGTGGCCGGGTCGCCGATATCGAAATGCTGCATTTCTCCTTGGGCGTCGAATACCGGCAGGCAGCCGCCGCCGTCGGAACTCATGGTGATCTGATCCGGCGGGGCGCCGGAATCCAGATAGCGCAGCAGCGCCTCGTCGGCCGGCCATTCGTCCTCCGGCGGTTCGTTGCTGACCGGAAAGGCGGTGATGTCGACCGTGCAGCCGGCCCGGGCCACGTCCAGTGCCTCTTCAAACAGCGCTTTCCTGCGGTTGATATGGGTTGGGTTGAAGGTCCGCGGCGGCAGTTCGGTCTCGGCCAGCGCACGGCGAACCAGCTCCAGGCCACGATCACCGTCGCCCAGGTGCAGATGCAGAACGCCGGCCTTGCCGGTGATCAGACCGGCCACGTGGGCATCGCTGGCAATGCGCAGGATTTCCTCATAGGTCGGCTGGCTGGAACGATGATCGGAAATCGCGACTTCGCCAACCCCGATGACCGGATCAAGAAAGACAATGTCCTCGCGCACGCTGCCGGTATAGGTCACCGGCGGGACGTGGTAGCCGCCGGTATGGCACCAGGCATTGACCCCGTGATCGCGCAGATACAGCGCCTGAGACACCAGCGAACGCGTATCGCGCGTGGTGTCATCGGTCCCCAGTACGCCGACCACGGTTGTGATGCCGGCTTCAAGAAAATGCGGATGCGGTACCGGCAGCACGCGGCTACCGAAACCGGCCTCACCGCCACCGCCGGTCAGGTGGGCGTGCCCGTCGATCAGGCCGGGGATCAGGCGCTGGCCTTCCAGATCGGTGGTTTCAGCAGGCTTGACCGAGCCGAGATCGTCCAAATCGGCGCCCATCCAGACGATGCGGTCGCCGGCAATCAGTAAATTTTGAACCCCCTGGTCTTGTGGAGCAAAAACGTGCGCGTGGGTAATGAGCTTGATCAAAGTCGATGCCCGGATTGTCGGCAAACCGGAAGCTTACCGCCAACCGCTTGCCGGGACGCCACTTGTTTGACCAGAAACGGATCAAGCTCGCCGCGAAACCGGCCGCTGGCGCGGTTCAGACACCCTGAGCGCAAATACGGCGGAGCGGCGGCATGATCACGCCGTCTTGCCGTCCACGCCAAGTCGCTTGTGCATGATCGGCGAGGTGGTGGTGTACTGTAGGAACTGGCGCTGATCGGGGTGCAGATATTTCTGCACGGCAAACGCTGCCAGGGCGGCTTCGTGGAAGCCTGACAGGATGAGCTTTTTCTTGCCCGGGTAGGTGTTGACATCGCCGATGGCAAAGACACCCTCGATCGAGGTCTGGAATTTTTCCGTATCAACCTGGATTTGCTTTTTCTCAAGCTCCAGATTCCAGTCGGCGATGGGCCCGAGATCCGGCGCGAGGCCCCAGAAGACCAGGATTTCCCCGCCCTTGACCACGTGCTTGTTCTTGTCCAGATCCATGATCTCCAAGCCTTTCAGCGCGCCGTCTTCGGAGACCACCTGCATGATCAGTCCCTGGTGCTCGCTGACCTTGCCGGTCTCGGCCAGCGCTTTGACCTTGGCCACCGTCGCTGGCGCGCCACGGTATTCGGGCCGCCGGTGAACAAGGTTGATCGAGGCGGCAACCTCGGCCAGATCGACAGTCCAGTCCAGCGCCGAGTCCCCGCCGCCGAGGATCAGCAGATGCTTGTCGCGGAAGCGCTCGCGGTCGGTCACCTTGTAGTGAATCAGGTTGGGGTCGCTGTCATCCAGGCCTTTGGCCTTGAGTTTGCGCGGCAGGAAGGAGCCCAAGCCCCCGGCGATGATGACCGCTCCGGCGTCGAACTCGGTGCCGGC
>SKIE01000244.1 GCA_007116585.1 Wenzhouxiangella sp.
AGATGCCGCGCGCCGTGCTCACGCTCAAGCAGGGGGCCGGTCGGCTGATCCGTCAAAGCGAGGATTTCGGCGTGCTGGTGCTCGGCGACCCGCGCCTGACCAGCAAGTCCTATGGCAAGACCTTCCTGGCCAACCTGCCGCCGATGCAGCGGGTCGATGAGGTCGACGAGGTCATTAGCTTTCTGCACCAGCGCCTGGGCCAATGAACTTACTTGCTCTGGAGACTGCGACCCCCATGTGCTCGGTGGCCTTGTCAGTCTCCGGGCAGATCGCCGCGCGCTCGGAGCTGGCGGCGCGCGGCCATGCCCTGCGCCTGCTGCCCTGGTGTGAAGAGCTGTTGGCCGAGGGCGGTCTCGAATTCTCCGACCTCGACGGGCTGGTAGTGGGCCGGGGTCCGGGCGGATTTACCAGTTTGCGGATTGGTCTGGCGGTTGCTCAGGGGGTCGCGCTGGCCCATGCTCTGCCGATCTATCCGGTATCGAGTCTG
Organism: Wenzhouxiangella sp.; assembly: GCA_007116585.1. Next base: position 488 of record SKIE01000244.1, read on the forward strand.
GCGGCTCTGGCGCTCGCAGCCGATCCTCGGGCAGATCATCAGCGGATTCTTGCTTTGATTGATGCACGCATGGGCGAGGTGTTTGCAGGCTGGTTCGAACGCCGTGATGGCCTGTTGCATCCGCTGAAGCCGGAGGCCGTGCTGGCACCGGCTGATGTATTGCTGCCTGACAATCAGCGCTGGCTGATCGCAGGCTCAGGATTGGCGGCTTATCTCGACACGCTGAGCGAGCGGCTCGATGCGGTGGGGCATGATTTTCGGCCGGACGCCTGGCCGCAGGCTGAACACCTGTTCGGCTGGGTCGATCGGGTTGGGCCGCTGCCCGCCTGGGATCTGGAGCCGACCTACGTCAGAAACCGAGTCACTCAGTAAAGGCGAATCAGCCCTGTCGTTGCAGCTGGTCGAGCAGATCAACACCCGTGCTTGGGCCGTTTTCCATCCAGTCGCGCACGATCCTGCGGCAATCCTCTGCCGAAGTTTCAATCAGGCTCTTCTTGACCACTGCCAGGGCAGCCGGTGGCATGCTCAGGCGATCAAGCCCCAGGCCGAGCAGCAGGCGCGCGGTCCGTGCATCGCCGGCCAGTTCGCCGCAGACGGTCACGGTCTTCCCTTGGCGCGCCCCGGCCCGCTGCACCCGGCTGAGCAGGTCAAGTATGGCGGGGTGGGTCGGATCGTATAGATAGTTGACCAGTTCGTCCGACCGATCAATGGCCAGCACGTACTGAATCAGGTCATTGGTGCCGATGGACAAAAAATCCAGCAGACCGGCCAGATGCTCGCAGGCCAGCGCAGCGGCCGGCGTCTCGATCATGCCGCCAACCGGCAGCTCGGGGTCGATCTGCAGGCCTTCGTGCTTGAGTTCGGCGCGACACTGGTCGATCAATCGGCGGGCCTGGTGAATTTCTTCCGCCTGGGTCACCATGGGCAGCAGGATTTCCACTGGTCCGTGGGCCGAGGCCCGCAAGATCCCGCGCAGCTGCTGTTTGAACAATTCAAGCAGAGCTAGCGACAAGCGCAGGCCGCGCAGGCCCAGGGCCGGATTGGGCCCTTTCGCGAAGGCAAGGACGGCTGGCAGCTTGTCGCCGCCGGCATCCAGCGTGCGAATGGTGATCGGGCGTCCATCCATGGTCTCCAGCGCCGCGCGATAGGCGCGGTACTGGGTGTCCTCGTCGGGCAGCGTCTCATCGAGATAGAGATACTCGGTGCGCATCAGGCCGATGGCGTCGACCCCCGCGTCACGACAGCGCTGAAACTCCGGCAGCAGGTCGGCATTGCCGGTCAGGGTGAAGGCGTGGCCGTCGCGGGTGCTTGACGGGCGCGCCAGGTAGCGTTTCAGGTCGATTCGCCGGCGACGACCCGCTTCGCGCTTTTCCCGATAGTGGGCCAGCAGCCCGTCGTCGTCTCCGGCCAGAACGGCGCCGTAATGCCCGTCCAGGATGACCGATTCGTCCTCTTCCAGCAGTTCCAGCGCGTGGTGGACACCAACCAGCATCGGGATTTCGAGGCTGCGGGCCAGAATGGCGGCATGCGACCAGGGGCCGCCGTGCTCGGTGATCAGCCCGGCGACCCGCCGTTCGGCCAGCACGGTCATGTCGGCCGGGCCCAGTTCCGGCGCGACCAGAATGGTGTTTTCAAGCCGATGTGGCACGCGCGCGCTCAACAGGGCGGCCGGCTGCTCGGCCAGCTCGCGCCGAACGAGGCCAACGGCTTGTTCGAGATCTTCTCGCCTGAGCGCCAGATATTCATCGCCCATGCGCCGAAACTCGGCCTGCAGTTCGTTGGCTTGCTGGACCAGAGCCCATTCGGCATTGATGCGCTGGCTGCTGATACGCTCGGTCGTCCCCTCGATCAGTAACGGATCGCGCAAAATCAGCCGGTGGGCCTCGAGTAGTTCGCGTGCCGTTTCGCTGATGTCGTGGTTCATGCGGGACAACAGATCGGACAGAAACTTCTCGCTCCGGTTGAAGGCCCGATGGGTTCTCTCCAACTCGGCCGCGACCGCATCTCGATCGATGTGGTATTCCGGGATCGACAACTCGCCGGGCGTGAGCCGGTGGACCCGGCCGATCGCGATGCCGCTCGTGGCGCCCAGCCCGGTCAGCGCCAGGCTCATTCGCCTTCTCCAAAGCGGTTTGCAACCAGATCCTGCAGCGCGGCAAGCGCGGCTTCGGCATCAGAACCGTCGAGCCGCAAGGTGAGTTCGGCGCCGCACGGGGCGCCAAGCAGCAGCACGCCCATGATGGATTTGGCGTTGACCGTCTTCCCGCCATAGCCAAGTTCGATCTTGGATTCGAAACGCGAGGCGGTTTGCACCAGCTTGCTCGCCGCCCGGGCGTGCAGGCCCAGCCGGTTTTGCAGCTGCAGGTGTGCCTGGGTCACCGTTGGATGATGCCCTGGCGCCCACCCAGATCGGCCAACTGGGCCAGTTGCTCAGCGGGCTTGTCTGAATGCGAAACGGCTTTGAGCAGCATTGGCAGGCTCAAGCCTGAGACGACCGGAAGCGCATGCCGGGCTGCGGCCTGCACGGCCAGATTGTGGGGCGTGGCACCGGGCAAGTCGGTCAGGATCAGCGCACCGTCGGGATCCATGCTCGCGGCAATTGCGCCGATCAATTCGCTCAGTACCGCATTCGGATCCGTATTTTCAACGACGGCCACGGTGGTGATGCGAAGCGGGTGTCCGAGAATCACCTCGGCCTGGTGACGCAGGGATTCCCCGAGTCCACTGTGAGTGACCAGTATGATGCCCGTCATCGCTCCAGCTCCCGATGGCTGACCACGATACGGTGACCATCCTCGCGCAGCAAAGTGGCCATTTGATCGACCAGATAGACCGAGCGGTGCTGGCCACCGGTACAACCAATCGCAATCGTCAGGAGACTGCGCTGGTCTTCCGCCAGCGCCGGCAGCCAGCGCCGAACAAACGCCAGCACATCATCGTGGAACAGGCCGACCCGCTCATGCGCCTCCAGCCAGCCTCGCACCGCTTCGTCCAGTCCTGTCAGCGGTCTCAGTTCCGCGACCCAGTGCGGATTGGGCAGACAGCGGGCATCGAACAGGAAATCAACGTCCAGCGGCACGCCGTTCTTGAAGCCGAACGACACCAGGACGACGCTCTGCGGGCCGTCCGTGCCGCCCTGCCCAACACTGCGCACCACTTGTCGGCGCAGCTGGTGCACGTTGGTTTCCGAGGTGTTGATGATCCAGTCGGCGCGTTCGCGCAAGGGCGCCATCAAGCGGCATTCGTTGCGGATAGCCGTTTCCAGGCTGCCGGTGCCGGCCAGCGGGTGGCGTCGTCTGGTCTCGCTGAACCGGCGCGCGAGCACCGCCGGTTCGGCTTCCAGAAACAGAAGTTGAAAAGCATTGGGGTCGGGCAGGCTGTCGAGCAAAGTGGTCAGACGCTCAAGGCCATCGGGCCCGGTTCGCGCATCAATGCCAATGGCGAGATACGGATAGCGTTCGGGCTGGGCCTTGACCTCGTCGATCAGACCGGCCAGCAGACCGCCCGGCAGGTTATCCACACAGTAGTAACCGAGGTCTTCAAGCGCGTTGAGCGCCATGCTCTTGCCGCTGCCCGACAGGCCGCTGATGACCACCATGGGGGCCGAGGTCTGATTCATGTCTGTTCTGACATCAGCCGGGCATGCCGTTCCATGAACTCGCGCGCTGCGTCGAAGCCCTTGAGACGCAGCATGAAACTCCGCACGGCTGCCTCTGCCATGACGGCGAGGTTGCGGCCGGCCAGCACCGGCAGGTGAATCCGGGGTACGTCGAGTTCAAGAATGGGTCGGGTATCAAAGTGACCCTGCAGCCGGTCGCCCGGGAGTTCGGAGGCAGAGGGGGTGTGCAGATGAATCACCAGGCGCAGATACTTGCTGGTCTTGACTGCAGCATCTCCGAACATTCTGCGAACGTCAAGCAGACCCAGGCCGCGGACTTCGAGATAGTCACGCAGCACCTCCGGGCAGTGGCCTTCGATCAGGTCAGGCGAAATGCGGGTGAACGAGGGCGCATCGTCGGCAATCAAGCGGTGACCGCGGCTGATCAACTCCAGCGCCAGTTCGCTCTTGCCGGTGCCGGATTCACCGGTGATCAGCACGCCCAAGGTAAAGATCTCCATGAACACCCCGTGTACGGTCTGACCCGGGGCCAGCGCGCGTGAGACTTCGTAGGCCAGCACCTGGACCACTTCCCAGGCTGGCTGGGTGGCCTTGAGCAGGGGGATGTTGTGCTCGCTGGCCGCCTGCTCGAGGTCGCGCGCTACTTCAACATGTCCGCCGATGATGATGGCAGCCGGGCGCGCATCGGCCACCTTGGCCAGTGCCTCCCAGCGCGCTCGGGCTTCCAGCGCGTCAAGCCATTCCAGTTCTTCCTGACCGATGACCTGGATGCGGTTTGGATGGATCAGGTTGAGGTAGCCGACCAGAGACGGGCGCCCGCTGGTTGCAGCGCCACTGACAGTCATTGATGACTGCTGTGCCTGGCCGAGAATCCATTCAAGCCCCAATCGACCGCCGCATTGCCCGACGATCTGTTCCAGGCTGATGCTTCGGGCCATGGTGCGGGGCGAGGGCGGGGGTTCAGGCCGAGTCACCGCCACCGGGCGGTTCACTCATGATCTTCATGACTTCATCGGCGCTGCCCGCCCTCCGCAGTCGCTCTCGGCATTGGTCGTTTCCGAAGCGCTCGGCAATGCCGGCCAGCAGTCGCAGATGCACGTCGGTGCACTGGGACGGAACGGCCAGGGCAAAGAAAAGCCGTACCGGTTCATTGTCAGGCGCGTCGAAGGAGATACCGCTGCTCAGGCGAATCAGTGCGCCAGAAACGCTGGCCTGACCTTCAACGCGGCCGTGCGGAATGGCGACGCCGTGGCCCAGCCCGGTCGAGCCCAAGCGCTCGCGCTGACACAGGGAGTCGAAGATATCCCGTGCGTGACCGGCATCGCTCTGGGCGGCCAGAAGCTCAGCTGCCTTTTCCAGCAGGGTTTTCTTGCTGGATGCCGCGACATCCAGCGCGATACGTTCCGGGGCGAGTATGTCGGCTACTTCCAAGACGCCAGCCCTCCGGAGGATTCCCGATCTTGCCTCGAATATCGGAATCAGGCCGAATTGCGGTGGTCGGTGATACGGCTCTTGTAACGCCGGACCTGCCGATCCAGCTTGTCGATCAGGCCATCGATGGCCGCATACATGTCCTCAGCCGTGGCTACCGCATGGAGGGCGTTGGTCTTGCCGCCGACGTGCACCGTGCCTTCGGCGGTGTGCTCCAGTTTATCCAGGCGCATCACGAAATGGCCAGAAATCAAATTGTCGTAATGGCGCTCGAGACGCTCAGTTTTTTCCTGCAGATAGGCTCTCATGGCCTGGGTCACATCGATGTTCTGACCGGTGACTTCGAGTTGCATGCGGTGCTCCTTGGCTGATGTCGAGTCGGTGTTCGATTCGACGAAAGAGTGCAGTAGATGTTCTGATTTTAACCGATCAATACCCGGTTGACCTGTCAGGTTGCGCTCGGGTCCGCGCCATGCGGCGGCGCTGGGCCGAACCGGGAATGCCGAGCTGTTCGCGGTATTTGGCCACGGTGCGCCGCGCCAACTGAATGCCCTGCTCGGCCAGTTGATGGGTCAATCGCTGATCCGAGATCGGTTTTCCTGCCGGCTCAGCGCCGATCATCCGGCGCAGCTGGGCCTTGACCGCCGTGGCGCTGACGGCTCGACCATCGGCACCGGGCAGTCCGACAGAGAAGAAATGCTTCAGTTCAAAAGTCCCGCGCGGGGTGTGGGCATACTTCTGGGTGGTGGCCCGTGACACGGTAGACTCATGCACCCCCACGGCCTCGGCGATTTCCCGCTGCAGCAAGGGCTGCATCGCGGTGTCGCCCTGCTCCAGGAAACCGACCTGGCGTTCGACGATGGTCTCGCTGACGGCCAGCAGCGTCTGATTGCGCATCTCCAGTCCGCTGATCAGCCAGCGCGCTTCCTGTAATCGGTCCTTGAGGTACTTGCGATCCTCGCCCCGGCTTTGCCGCAACAGCTGCATGTAGGTCTGGTTCAGACGCAGGCGCGGATCGCTGTCCGGATTGAGGCTGACTCGCCAGCCGTGTTCACTCCGTGTGACGTAGACATCGGGCACAACGTAGTTCTCGCGCTCGTTGCCGAAGCGGCTGCACGGGTGCGGGTTGAGCGAGCGTACGAGCTCTAGCGCCTGCTCGATGTCGGCTACAGCAAAGCCCGTGCTGCGGGCCAGACCGGCCGGATCGAGCTGGCCGAGCGATTCGAGGTGGTGTTCGACCAGATGGGTCGCCAGCCCCAGCCCTGGCTGATCGGAGGGTTGCGTGTGCAGCTGCAGCAACAGGCACTCGCGCAAATCACGCGCGGCGACTCCGACGGGCTCAAAGTGCTGAATGCGCTCAAGCACTGCTTCAATCTCTTCGACCGAGACCAGTTGCTCAGGTGCCAGCGAAGCGCGCAGCGTGTCCAGGTCGTCGCGCAGGTAGCCGCGCTCGTCCAGGGCATAAATCACGGCCCGGGCAATAGCTTCGTCAACCTCCGAGAAACCCGACAGGTTGACCTGCCAGAGCAGGTGCTGCTGCAGGGACTCCTCGGCGCGGTCGCTGACGAATTCATCGTAGCGCGGCGCTTCCCGGGCTACCGAGAAGCCGTCTGGCAGGTCATCGAAGCCGAAGTCTTCGCCGGTCTCGACGTGGCTGTCGGCGGTATCGGCAGCGTCCTGTGGACTGTCCGACGCCAGGTCGCGGTCTTCGGTCCGCTCGATCAGCGGATTGCCGTCGAGAACATTCCGGATATGATCCTTGAGTTCCAGCCGATTGAGCTGGAGCAGGGCAATGGCCTGGCGCAACTGAGGGGCCAGTTTGAGTTTCTGGCCGAGCTTGAGCTGGAGGCGTGCACCGGGCTTCATGGGCACATTCTAGCCCTATCGCAGCGCTACTCAATGTTTTGCCGATAATGTCGGCTACAGCCGGAATTCCTGCCCGAGGTAGACCTTGCGCACGTTTTCATCGGCCAGGACTTCATCCGGGGTGCCCTGGGTCAGCACCCGGCCCTCGGAAATGATGTAGGCGCGCTGACAGATGCCCAGCGTCTCGCGCACGTTGTGATCGGTGATCAGGATGCCGATGTTGCGGGTGGTCAGCTGGCGCACGATCTGCTGGATTTCACCGACCGAGATCGGATCCACGCCGGCAAAGGGTTCGTCGAGCAAAATGAAGTTGGGATTGCCGGCCAGTGCGCGGGCGATCTCGACCCGCCGCCGTTCACCGCCCGACAGCGAGACACCGGCCTGGTCTGCAAGATGGGTGATGTGGAATTCATCCATCAGCCGGCTCAGTTCCTGGCGTCTTGCCTCGCGGTTGAGATCCTTGCGCAGCTCGAGAATGGCCATGATGTTGTCGGCCACGCTCAGCTTGCGAAAGATGGAGGCTTCCTGCGGCAGGTAGCCCAGGCCCTTGCGCGCGCGCTGGTGCATGTTGGCCCGGGTCAGGTCAGTCTCGCCGAGCCGGATGCGCCCACCGTCGGCAGCCACCAGGCCCACCACCATGTAAAAGGTGGTGGTCTTGCCGGCGCCGTTGGGGCCAAGCAGACCGACGATCTCGCCGCGGGCGACTTCAAGCGAGACGTCATGGACGACCGCACGGCCGCGGTAGCGTTTGACCAGCTGTTCAGCGACCAGCATGGGCTAGGGCTCTTCCGGGGCCGAAGGTGCGGGGCGATCGGCGGGCTCGATGACCAACTCGACACCGCCGGCACCCTCGATCTTCTCGCTGACCAGATTGTAGGTCAGCGTGGCGCCGGAGAATGAACCCTGGGGATCACGGATACGGGCATCCCCGATCATGGTGATCTGGTTGCTGGCCAGGTCGTAAATGATCTGGGACGATTGGCCGTGGGTCTCGCTGCCGTCGTCCATGACCATGAACCAGGTGGTCGGCTCGCCGAACAACTCGACCCGCTGCCATTCGCCATCGACGTTGTAGGCACGTCCTTCATCAGCCTCAACCACCAGTTCGCCCTGGGCAATGCGGACGTTCCCGCGCAATTCCTGGACGCCGGTTCGCATGTCATAGCCACCGCTGTCGGCGTTGATCTGGATTCGTTCCTGGCGCTGGTCACTCAGTTGGGCGAAGGCGCCCAGACTCAGCATCAGACCGGCCAGGAAGCAACTCGCCCTGTACATGATCGGAAAACTCCACGATGTCATCGTCCAGCCAGAGGATCAGACTGCCGGCGCGCATAAACGATCCCGGCTGAGACATCTCCACGGTGCTCATGGCTTCGATTGTACGCCGCGCCGCATGGTGATGCAGTTGCTCGGTGGTGATCGTGACCGTGCCGCCGGGGGCCGGATGTGCCAGCACCACGTTGCCTTCCAGCACCATTTCATCGTCGTCGCGCTTGAGCCGCCCGCGGTCGGCGCGGCCGCGCCAGTCGGCGCCGTCGGGCTGAATGTGGAACTCCGGTTCCCTCAGGGTGGCGATTCGGGTGGCGGCATCGTGCTCCAGGCGCGGGCCGGAGACGATCAGTTCGACCGTGCCGTCAGCGGCGCGAAATCGCGCGTGGAAGTCGGTCAGCGAGTAGTCAAAGCGGGTGTCCGGCAGCCTGGTGCTGATGCGATCGCTGCGATCATCGGGGAACTGCCAGCGGATCACGAATACAATGACGAGGGCCAGACAGGCCGCGAGCACCATCTTGCGTTTCACTGGAAACCTGCCTGCCAGGGTTGTAGCGCGCCGCGCGCGTCGAGCAGCAGTTCGCAGAACTCGCGCACCGCGCCCACGCCGCCGGCAGCGCTGGTGACGACATCAGCCCGGGCGCGGATCCATGCCACCGCGTCGGCCGGCGCCGCGCTCAGGCCGCACAGGCGCATGGCCGGCCAATCGATCAGGTCATCGCCCATGAAACTGGTCTGCGCGGCCGGGATGTTCAGCGCGCTAATCAGTTCGCTGAGCGCCTGATGTTTGTCGCCTTCCCCCTGCCGCAGATGGGCCACGCCGAGCTCTTCCATGCGCAGCTCGACCACGCGCGAGCGTCGCGCGGTGATCACAGCGACCTCGATGCCGTGCTGCATCAGGGCTTTCAGGCCCAGGCCGTCGCGCACGTGAAAGGTTTTGGTCTGGACACCGCGATCGTCCAGGACCAGGCGGCCGTCGGTCAGCACGCCGTCGACGTCGAACACGGCCAGGCGAATGTCGCGGGCGCGCTGGCGAACGCCGGGCCGGCTCATACCACGCCGGCCTGCAGCAGGTCCTGAAAGTTCAGCGCGCCGACCAGTCTGTCTTGCTCGTCGGTGACCAGCAGACCCTGGATGCGGTGGTGCTGCATGATTTCGACGGCGACAGCCGCCAGCTCATCCGGTCCGACCGTGCGCGGGTTCGGCGTCATCAGTTGGACGACCCCCTGGTTCCGGATATCTCCGAGCTGGCCTGCATGGCGCCTGAGGTCGCCATCCGTGACCACGCCGATCAGGGTCTCGTCGGTGTTGATCACGGCACACATGCCCAGCCGTGATCGGGTCATCTCGAAAATGGCGTCGGCGACCGAGGCCGTTTCCTTCACGATGGGCAGCGATTCGCCGCCGTGCATGACATCGGCGATGCTCAGCAGAAGCTGCCGGCCGAGCTTGCCGCCGGGGTGCGAGCGGGCAAAATCTTCGGCGGTAAATCCGCGCGCTTCAAGCAGGGCAACGGCCAGGGCATCGCCCAGCGCCAGTTGGGCGGAAGTCGAGGCGGTCGGCGCCAGCCCCAGGGGGCAGGCTTCCTGATCAACGCTGGTGTCCAGGTGCAGATCAGCATGCCGGGCCAGCGTCGAGCCCGGGCAACCGGTCATCGCGATCAGGCGGATACCCAGGCGCTTGATCACCGGCAGCAGGCGCAGCACTTCTTCGGTTTCGCCGGAGTTTGACAGCGCCAGCAGGACGTCCTCGCGCCGGATCATGCCCAGATCGCCATGGCTGGCTTCGGCCGGATGGACAAAAAAGGCGGGCGTGCCGGTCGAGGCCAGCGTGGCGGCGATCTTGTGGCCGATATGGCCGGATTTGCCCATGCCGGTCACGATCAGGTGGCCGCTGCAGGCCAGAATCATTTCGACGCTGGCGACGAAGGCCCCATCGAGTCGCTCACTCAGGGCCGTAATGGCCTGTGCCTCCGTGGTCAACACGGTCGCGGCGCTGGCAAGGATTTGGTCTGGCTCGACTTTCATGATGCTTGCTAGTGTAGCGGGCTAAGAGCCGATTGCTGTTCCGATTACAACAGACTGATAGGCCAAAAACGACAGGAACAAGGCGACGGCGGTTGGACGGGTGATCAAACCGGGCCCGCGTTTTCGCCAGACCAGCAAGAACAGCCCCAGCGTGAGAATGAACATCACCGTGACGTCGCGATAGAGCAGAACGGGTTCGATGGGCAGCGGGTGTACCAGGGCGGCAATGCCGAGCACGCCGAGCAGGTTGAACATGTTCGAGCCCAGGATATTGCCGATGGCGAGGTCATCTTTCTTGAGCAGTGCGCTGGCCGCTGCAGCGGCCAGCTCCGGCAGACTGGTGCCCAGTGCGACCACGGTCAGACCGACCACGATTTCCGACACGCCCGCAATGAGCGCCAGCGTTACGGCGCCGTTGACCAGAATGTGGGCGCTGAGTGGCAGCAGGACGAGACCCACAGCGATCCACAGCACGGCGCGGCCAGTATTCATGCGGTCCGGCACGCTCTCGGTCAGTGAACTGGTCAGCGGATCGTCCTGGCCGCGCGACATGCCGAGTGCCACCATGCCGCCGATGAGCAGCAGCAGTCCACAGGCCAGGATCAGACCATCGCCCCTGCTGAGGTAGAAATTACCCATCAGACCCAGCGCGAGAAGCATGATGAATCCCAGGATCGGAAACTCGCGTTTAAGCGTGACGCGCTCGACCCTGAGCGGGTAGATCATGGCGGTCAGCCCAAGAATCAGTCCGATATTGGCGATGTTGGAGCCAATGGCATTGCCCACGGCCAGCGATGGGTTGCCGCGCAGCGCTGACATTGCAGAGACCACCATTTCCGGGGCTGAGGTGCCGAACCCGACGATAGTCAATCCCACGATCAGCGGCGAGATGCCAACGTTTCTGGCCAGGGCCGAGGCCCCTGACACCAGACGGTCGGCCGCCCAGATCAGCAGGATGAATCCGGCCGCCAGCTCAAGCAGGGCAATGGTCAGAGTTGCCGACATACAGGCTCAGCGGCTCTGGCGGAGGCAGGTGCGGTAGACTACGGGCCCCACGTCACTACTGTCATTTCCGGCGCATGGATCCAGCACAAATACAATCCATCATTTTACAGGCAATCCCCGGCGCTCGGGTCGAGGTGGAGTCGGACGATAATGTCCATTACACCGCGCGGGTGGTTGCCGAACAGTTTGAGGGTCAGTCGCGCTTGCAGCGGCACCGAGTGATTCACGACGCGATCGGGCCGGCCATGGGCCGCGAGATTCACGCGTTGAGCCTGGTGCTCAAGACTCCGCAAGAAGCCGAGTGATGCGGTCGCAACGAGCGGGCGCTTGAGCGATGGCGCGAATCCAGATTACCGGCGGGCGGGCGCTGGCAGGCAGCGTTGAAATCTCGGGCGCTAAGAACGCAGCGCTGCCGATTCTGATGGCGGCTTCGCTGACCGACCAGCCGTGCCGTCTGGCCCGGGTGCCGCACCTGAAAGACGTTACCACGACCATGGAACTGCTCGGGCAGATGGGTGTGGTGATCAGTCTGGGTGACGGCTCCGTGGTCGAACTCCATGCCGAGCAGCTGCACACCGATCTTGCCCCCTACGACCTGGTTCGCACCATGCGCGCGTCCATCCTGGTGCTGGGGCCCTTGCTGGCACGCAACGGCTCGGCCCGGGTCTCCCTGCCGGGCGGCTGTGCCATCGGAGCGCGCCCGGTTGACCTGCACCTTAAGGGACTGGCCGCAATGGGGGCCGATATACGCGTCGAGGGTGGTTACATCGAGGCCAGAGCCGAGCGACTGAAAGGCGCACGCGTGGTGCTGGATACCGTGACCGTCACCGGCACGGAGAACATCCTCATGGCCGCCACTCTGGCCGACGGGACTACCGTGATCGAAAACGCGGCCCAGGAACCCGAAGTGGTTGACCTGGCCGAGTGCCTGATCAGCATGGGCGCCGACATCTCGGGACACGGCACCAACACGATTACCGTTTGTGGCCGAGAGCATCTGGACGGTTATGACTATGAAGTCCTGCCTGATCGAATCGAGGCCGGCACCTTTCTGGTCGCGGCCGCCATGACCGGCGGTCGTGTGCGAGCCACCCATATCCGCCCCGGCCTGCTCGATGTTGTATTGCAGAAGCTTGAAGATGCAGGCGCCGAGATCCATACCGAAGCGGACAGCGTGGAAGTCGATATGGGTGGACGAAGGCCGCGCGCGGTCAACGTGACCACCGCACCGTATCCCGGTTTTCCGACCGATATGCAGGCCCAGTTCACTGCTTTGAATGCCGTGGCCGAGGGCACCGGCGTGGTGCGTGAAACGGTGTTCGAGAACCGCTTCATGCATATTCTGGAGTTACAGCGGCTGGGCGCGGACATGCAGATCGAAGGTAACATGGTCGTGATCCGCGGGGTCGAGCGGCTAACGGGAGCGCCGGTGATGGCAACGGATCTGCGCGCCTCGGCCTGCCTGGTGCTGGCCGGACTGGTGGCCCACGGGGACACCATTGTCGATCGCGTTTACCACATCGACCGCGGCTACGAAAACATCGAGGAAAAGTTCAGCCAGATGGGTGGCCGCATTCGGCGTCTGCCGGCCTGAGCGACTAGTGGGCCACGCGGCAAATTAGATAACACTCAGCCGTTGCACAAGCGTCGTGGGCAAGGCGCGCGAGCGCAGGACTGGCTGCCGCCAATCCAAGCGAGCGCAACACGGGCGACGGCTGAGTGTTACCTAATTTGCCGCGTGGCCCACTAGTTTAGGATTGGGGGAGCGTTCAGAGGGCCTTGCGTTTCAGGCC
>SKIE01000152.1 GCA_007116585.1 Wenzhouxiangella sp.
GATACTGGCGGTAGGAGCGCGAGTCATCCACGACCAGGATGTGCAGGGCGTCCGAACGCAGCATGCGCCGGACCTGTCGCGCCACGTAGTCCACGCCCACGCTGTCCTTGCGCACGTAATCGCTGACGCCCTGGTCCAGCAGGCTTCGGCGCAAGGCCGCATCCTCCGAACCGGTCAAAACAATGACTGCAATACCGGCAGCCTGGACGCGCTGGATGACTTCCTCATCCCGGGCATCGGGCAGATTCAGATCCAGCACGGCCACCGGGAACTGTGGTTCTGCCGTCCTGATCACTCGTTCGGCGGCGGCAAGCGTACCTGCCACCGCACACTCCACGCCACAAACCTGACGGATTCGTTCCTGCAGCCACTGGGTGACAGCCGTACTGTCATCCACGATCAACACCTGTGGCGTCGTCGCCATCACGAGCCAATCCTGCGCAAATGCTGGGCGACCACCAGCCACGCGCCCAGCACGCCTATGACAAGACTGGCCAGCAACAACTTTCCAAGAAGCACAGGGCTTGGACCCTGCAGGAAAAAGGGCTCGCCATAGGTCTGACCGAGACGCTGCATCGGTTCGTCCAACATCAGTAGACCGGCCGTGACCATCAGCCAGGCCAGCACGCCGCCTAAAAGGCCAAACCACATCCCGGTGTAGAGAAACGGGCGCCGCACGAACGCCGGCGTGGCGCCAACCAGAGCCATGACCTCGATTTCTTCGCGCCGATTCTGCACGTCCAGACGAATGGTATTGCCAATAATGACCATCACACCAAGCGCCAGCAGCGCCGCGAGCAGCCAGGTCAGCTGCCCCAGCAGCGCGGTCATGGCGTCAAGCCGCTCCAGCCACTGCAGGTCGATCACCACGCTGGCGACGGCCTCCTCATCCTCCAGCCGCCGCAGCAGGCCAACGCGATCAACGTCATCGGCCGGAATGACCTCCAGCACCCATGGCAGCGGATGGTCGGCCAGGTCTTCCATCGTGCCCAGATCAAGCTGCAGCGACAGTTCATCCAGACCCTGCTCCGGGCTGATGGGATCGACCGCCAGCACCTGCGGCCAGTTGCTCCAGCGCGAGACCAGGCGGTTGACTGCCGCCTCATCCTGGCCGGGCTCGAGAAAAACCGACAAGGTATCCAGCCGCTCCCATTGCTGGGCCAGCCGCTCAGTGTTGGATAGCATCACCTGCAGGGCCAGCGGCAGGGCCAGCGCAAACGCCACCACGCTGACCGTCATCAGGGAGGCCAGCGGGTAGCGCGCCAGGCTGCCCAGCGATGACAGCAGGCTGAAGGCATGCCGCCGGCCCCAGGCGCGCAGGCCGGAGATCATGCTGCCGCCAGAGTGGCGGCGCGTCTTGACGCCCTTGGCGCTAGCCATTGTCCTGCTCCAGCGCTGCGGCCTCACTGCGATCCGGCAGGTCATCGATCAGGCGGCCCTGGTCAAGCACCAGCACGCGGCGGCGCAGGCGCTTGATCAGGTTCAGATCATGGCTGGCAATCAGCACCGTGACCCCGGCCTGATTGAGTTGCAAAAAAGTGTCCATCAGCTCGGCCGACAGCGCAGGATCCAGGTTTCCGGTCGGCTCGTCGGCCAGCAGCAGCGGCGGTCGGGCAATGATGGCGCGGGCGATACCCACGCGCTGCTGCTCGCCGCCGGAAAGCATGGGTGGGTAGGCCTGCTCCCTGTCCAGCAAACCCACCTTGTCCAAAGCCGCGCGCACCCGGCGACGAATGTCTGCGAACGGGACACCGGCAATCAACAGAGGCAGGGCCACGTTGTCGAACACCTTTTTGTCAGACAGCAGGCGGTGATTCTGAAACACCACCCCGATCTGGCGTCGCAGGTGGGGAATCTGGCGCCGCGCCAGCTTGCCCACGTTGCGACCGTCGAACAACACCTGGCCTCGGCTCGGCCGCTCCAGCAGGGCGATCAGCTTGAGCAGGGTCGACTTGCCGGCACCCGAGCGGCCGGTCAGAAACGCCAGCTCACCGGGCTTGAGTTCGAAACTGATGTCTTGCAGCGCATCGATACCGCCGACATAGCGTTTCCCGACCTGCTGGAAAGAGATCATGCCAGAAGCTGACTCATGCTCAGAATCGGCAGCATGATGGCGAGCACGATGTAGAGCACCATCAGGCCTACGATGAGAATCAGCAGCGGCTGGAGCACGGCCAGCAGCAGCGTGGTCGCACTCTGCAACTCTCTTTCCTGAATAGCTGCGGCATGTTCCAGCATCGGGGCCAGTTCGCCACTGCGCTCGCCACCGCTGATCAGGCGCCGCGCCACTGGCGGCAGCCAGGTCGACCTTTCCAGGGCACGGGCCAGGGACACACCCTCGCGCACCTGGCGCGCCGCGCGCTCGACGTCGGCCTGTACCACCCGGTTGCCAACCACGCCAGTCGCTACCTTAAGCGCCTCGACCAGGGGCACGGCGCTGGAGACCAGAATAGCCAGCGTGCGGGTAAAGCTGGCCGTCTGGCGGGCGCGGGTCAGTGCACCGAGCACCGGCAGCCGCAGCAGCCAGCCATCGAGCGTCAAGCGCGGGCCCGGCCTGCGCCAGGCCATCACCAGGCCGCCGGCCGCAGCCAGCAACATCAAGCCCACCAGCCAGCCGTAGCCAGCAATGAACTCTGATAGCCAGAGCAGACTGCGGGTCAGTCCTGGCAGGTCCTGCGCGGCCTGTTCGAACACGCCAACCACGCGCGGAACCACGAATCCGATCAGCCCCCAGACCACGGCAAAAGCAATGGCGGCCAGCAAAGCCGGATAGACCAGAGCCAGGCTGACGCCGCGGTTCATCGTCTCGCGCTGCTCGGCGTGATCAGCCAACCGGCCAAGCACCGCTTCGAGCTGGCCGGCGCGCTCGCCGGCGGCAATGGCTGCGGTGTAGAGCGGCGGGAACAGACGCGGATGTTCAGCCATGGCAGCGGACAGACTCTGGCCCTCCATGACCCGGGAGCGGATGGCGCCGATTTGGCGCCGCACCAAGGCCCCGTCGCTTTGTTCAATCAGCACCGCCAGCACTTCTTCGAGGGTCAGACCGGCACGCAGCAGCGTCGACAGCTGGCGCAACAGCAGCACCCGCTCGCGACCCTGGCCACCGAACCGCAATCGGGTGCCGGCCCCTGGCTGCACGGCGCGCACTTCCAGCGGCACGAGCCCGCGCTCGCGCAACTGGCTGCGCGCGGCCCGGGCGGTGTCGGCCTGCAACACACCGCGCGCGGTCTGCTTGCCGTCCAGGGCCTGATACTCGAATGCACCCATGGCGTGGTGACCTCAAGCCGCGCGGGTGACGCGCAGCACTTCTTCCAGCGAGGTGATTCCCGCCATCGCCTTGCGCCAGCCGTCGTCGATAATCGACGGACTGAGCTGACGGGCCAGTGCCTCCAGGCGCGCCTCGGCCGCACCATCGTGAATCAAGGCGCGCATGTCGTCATTGACCGGCACCAGTTCGTAAATGCCGGTTCGACCCCGATAGGCCGGGCGGCCGGCTTCCAGATCACCGCGCGGTCGCAGCAGCCGAGCGCCCCGATAGCCCGGCAGACCAACCCGCTCCAGTTCGTCAGCGGAAATCTCGTAGCCCTCGCAGGCGTCCTGATCAAGCACCCGCACCAGCCGCTGGGCCAGCGTACCGATCAGGCTGGAGGCGAGCAGAAACGGCTCGATGCCCATGTCGACCAGGCGGGTAATCGCGCCCACGGCCGTGTTGGTGTGCAGGGTCGAGAGCACCA